>NZ_VHLC01000174.1:0-9598 GCF_006547355.1 Myxococcus sp. AB036A
GACCCGACGTCCCTGGGCGACCTGGACTCTCTGGATGACGAGCCCACGGTGATGGCGGCGCCAGAGCCCGCGCCCGCGCCAGCCGCGCCCGAGCCGGTGAAGCCTGCTCCGCCCGCGGTCTCCGCGAGCCCGGCGAAGAAGGACCCGCTGCTCGACGAAGACGTGTCCGACGCTCCGCCTCCGGTGGTGAAGAAGCCGGAGCCCAGCAAGTCCACCAAGCCGGCGCTGCCGCCAGAGCCCAAGTACGACATCTCCGAGTGGGACCCGAACGGGGACTGAGGCGCGCTAGGCCGCTCCGGTTTCGCGCTCGGCATCCAGGATGGCCCGCCAGAGCGCGAACGGAGAAATCCCCGCGTAGCCGCTCTCCTGGCCGTCGTTGCACTCAATGACAATCCACCGGCCCGATACCTCCTGGGCCACGTCCACCACGAGGAAGGGCACGTCCAGCCGACGTGCCACCTCGCGCCCGAGCCCGAGCGCCTCTCGCTGCGCTTCCGCCGTCAGGGTGTACGGCGTGCCCTGCCACCAGTAGGGCCCCCACCCCACCAGCTGGCCCTTCCACCAGAAGGTGCGGAATTCGAAGGAGCTGGGGATGCGGTCCGGCGCGCCCTCTTCGACCCGGCGCAGGGGCCTCAACTCCCGGCACACCACTCGCTGCCAGTGGAGGATGGGGTCCTTTGCGTAGGCAGCCATCGCCTGACGGAACTGCTCGGGCCCTTCGATGATGGAGAGCGACTTGCGGTGCCGGCTGGTCTGCCGCTCACCCTTCACGAACACGGGCCACCCCAGCAGACGCTCCACGGTCTCCGCGTCTGGCCGCTCATCGAACCAGACGCTCCGCGGAGTCAGGTCCGTGAGCTTCGGGTACCAGTGAGGCAGCTCCGTGGCCAGGAGGTGCTGCTCGGGTGTGTGCACCAGGCGGATGCCCGCTTCCGCCAACTCGCGGTAGCACTCGGCGTAGTCGTTCCAGACTCCGACTCTGGCCACCACCTCCGTGAACTCCGGCAGCACGTACGGACGGCGGCATGCGAAGAAGCGGTCGAAGGCGAAATCGTAGATGCCTTGTCCGGTCGGCGCGGACAAAAGCCACAGCCGCTCTTCCACCTGAAGCAGGTCCTCACCCGGACGGAGCATGGATGCACTCTATGGCGTTCACCGCCGTCCACCATTTCCAACCGGCAAGCCCATCAGGGCCCGTCCTCATCGCGAGACTGAAGCACAGGGAGGCCGCAGCCCTGCGCCAGACATCATCGTGCCTTCCGGAACGTCAGGTTGATGCGATGCCCACCCACCTGCGGATGGTGGCCTGGCTTGAGCGGCGTGACGCCGTGGTAGCGCAGGCGGGCTGGTCCGCCCCAGACGACCACGTCGCCATGGCTCAACCGTACTCGCGCCGGCCTGTCCGCGCGCTCCTCGCCACCGAAGAGGAAGACCGCCGGGAGCCCCAATGAGACGGAGACGATGGGCGCGGTGAAATCACGCTCGTCCTTGTCCTGGTGCAGCGACATCTTCGCCCCGGGCTCGTAGCGATTCACCAGGCACGCATCTGGGATGAACCCTTCGAAGCCTGCCTTCGCGGCGGCGAACTGCGCCAATCGCAGGAAGACCGCCGGCATCTCCGGCCAGGGCCGTCCCTGCACCGGGTCCACCGCGTCATAGCGATACCCCGTCCGGTCCGTCACCCAGCCCCACGAACCGCAGCTCGTCATCGCCACTGACATGCGGTAGCCGCCCGGCGTCTCCATGTGGCGGAAGGGCGAAGCGAGCGCGACGTCCCGGACCGCGCCCAGCAACTCCACGTCGTGGGCCAGCGCGAAGCCCCGAAGCACCACGGCACCGGGGCCCAGCGATTCCTCGCGAGGGCCCGTGCCACCCAGGCCGTCGAACAAGTCCATCGTCATTCGCGCGCCTCAAGCCGCATCATGGAAGATGACGCCTACTGTGTGGCGCTGTCCTGAGCGGATGCGGCTGACGCCGTGCCGGAGGTTGACGCGGTACACGCCTCGCGTGCCCTGCACCGGGCGGTGGTGGACGGCGAACACCACCGCGTCTCCCTGGCGCAGCGGGACGACCTCCGCCCGTGACTGCATGCGCGGACGCTGCTCGGTGAGGATGAACTCGCCTCCCGTGAAGTCCCGCCCGGGCTCCGACAGCAGAATCGCCACCTGGAGCGGGAAGACGTGCTCCCCGTAGAGGTCCTGGTGCAGGCAGTTGTAGTCGTCCGCCTCGTACCGCAACAGCAGCGGCGTCGGCCGCACCTGCCCCGCCGCGTGGCAGCGTTCGAGGTACGCCGCATGCGACTCCGGGTACCGCACCTCGAGGCCCATGGCCGTGTTCCAGCGGTTCGCAATCGGCGCGAGCCGGGGGTACAGCGCCTCGCGCAGCCCGGCGACCACGTCTGGCAGCGGGTACTCGAAGTACTTGTACTCACCCCTTCCGAAGCCGTGCCGCGCCATCACCACGCGGCTGCGGAACACGGCGTCTTCCGGATACAGCGCCGCCAGGGCGTCACACTCGGCGGGCGTGACGAGCCGCTCCAACGTCGCGCAGCCTCGCGCGTCCAACTCCTCCGAGACACGTGCCCAGTCGACGTCGGCCACCCGCTCCGGGACATGCTTCACGGCTCGGACCGATCCGGGCGGGCGTGACCTTCCCGCCGTCACCCTCTGCGTGGACACGACGTCTGCTTCCTTCCGGGAAACCCTTGCGGCCATGACGGGAAGCTAAAGGGCGACGACAGGCCCGGCACTCCGAGTCTTGCGGCTATCCGACGCTCGATGAGGCGGGAGGCCGCTCTGGCACGGCCGGCGCCGCGGCGGGCGTCCGGACGTGCGCCGCCTGCGTCAGTCGCACACCGAGGAGCACGAGCACGCCGCCCACGGCGATTTCCCAGTGCAGCGCCTCGTCCAGGATGGCCCAGGCGGCCAGCGCGGTCGCCGCGGGCTGGAGGTTGGAGAACACGGCCACCTTCGACGCCGGCACCCTCGACAGCGCGAAGTACCAGAGCAGGTACGCCACCACCGACGTGAGCAGGCCCAGGTAGACGATGGAGTACCGAGCCGCGGAGCTGGCCGCGAGCACCGCCTCCGGCTTCGCGAAGAACGGCGCCATCAGCATCATCAGCAACGTGGAGGCCACCATGCTCCACGACGTCGCGCGAATCGGGCCGTGGATGGCGACGAACGGCTTGCCCTCCGTCGTGTACACCACCCACGACATCACCGCGCCCAGGATGAGCAGGTCTCCCATCAACGAGCCGCTCGCATCCGCCAGCCCGCGCCCCAACAGCAACACCACCACGCCCGCGAACGCCGTGATGATGCCGCCCATCGCCCGGAGCGAGGCGCGCTCATGCCCGCGCCCCAGGCTGAGCAGGTACACGCCCAGCGGCGTCAGCGCGTAGAGCAGCGCCGCGTGCGCCGCCGTGGACTGGGACAGGCCATAGAAGAAGAACACCTGGTTCACCGGCCCCGCCAGCAGGCCCAGCAGCAACACCCTCCCCCACTCGTTGCGCGGCGGCAGCCGGGGCCCGGGCAGGAAACACAGCAACAGCATGAACACCGAGCCACTCAACACGAAACGCCACAGCACCACCGTGAGCGGCGCCAGCTCCGACATCGCGCGCTTTCCCGCCAGGTACGTCCCCGCGCTGATGAGGACCTGGAGGATGAGCCCGGCGTAGACAGGGCCCAATGACTGCGGAGAGGTGGACGTCAGGGGTCGAGCTGAAGAAGCGCCCATTGCGCGGCGGTACGTACCAATTCACTCGAATCGCCGCAGAGCTTTTCCAGCAACGGTTTCGTGTCCGCCTGCTTCGCCACACCCAACGCATACACGGCGTTGCGGCGCAGCCCGTCGTACCGAGCGCGCGCCAGCGCGGTGCCAGGTATTAGGTGCTCATACTGTTCCACTGTGAGTCCCGCGAGCTCGCGCACACCCAATTCCGCCACTGCCCGGGGCGCGAAGCGCGGGTGCTCCGCGAACACCGGCCGGCGGTTCAGCGGACACACCTGCTGGCAGATGTCGCAGCCGAAAATCAGGTTGTCGAACTTGAAGCGAAACGCCTCCGGCACCTGCTGCTCGCGGTTCTCGATGGTCTGGTAGGACAGGCACGCGCGCGCGTCCACGCGGCCGTTGCCCACCAGCGCGCCCGTGGGACAGGACATGAGGCAGCGGCGGCAAGCGCCACACCGGTCCGCCGCGGGGCCGTTGCCGTAGTCGTCGACCTCGGCATCCACCACGAGCGTGGCCAGCAGCACCCACGAGCCGTAGGGCTCGGTGATGAAGCAGCCGTTCTTCCCCACGTAGCCGAGCCCCGCGCGCGCCGCCCACACCTTCTCCATCAGCGGGCCGCTGTCCACGCCGCCGTAGCTGCCCAGCCCCGGGTACATCACGTTGAGCGCCTTGCGGAACGCCTTCATCCGGTCGCGCAGCGTGGAGTGGTAGTCGCGCCCTCGGGCATAGCGCGCGATGGGGGAGTCCACCGTCTCCGCGTCGTCGCGCCAGTAGTTGTTCGCGAAGGAGATGACCGTCTTCGCGCCCGGCAGCAGGAGCGAGACGTCCAGCCGCTCGGCGGCCCGCTCGCCCATCCAGTCCATGTCCGCCGCGTAGCCCGCGGCCACCCACTCCATCAGGAAGTCGGGCGGGATGGGCTCGGCGCGCGCGAACCCCACCAGGTCGAAGCCAACCGAGCTGGCGAGGTCACGCAGATGGGCGGTGGGCAGCACGTTCACGGGGCGCGTCCGACTATTTCGAGGGCTTCGCCGGAATCCACTTCACGTCTTCCACGCTCGCACGGTGGTTGACCACGCGAGCCAGGACGAAGAGCAGGTCGGAGAGCCTGTTGAGATAGACGACCACCGCCTTCGGAATCTTCCCTTCGCGCAGCAGCGGCACCGTGCGGCGCTCGGCGCGGCGGCAGACAGTGCGCGCCAGGTGCAGCGCGCTCGCGGCCTGCGTGCCTCCGGGCAGGATGAAGTGGGTCATCGGCGGAAGCTCCGCCTCGAAGCCGTCGATGGCGCGCTCCATGTCTTCCGCCCACTCGGCCTTCAGCTCGGGGATGTGCGCCGACGCCTTCGTGCCCTCAGGCGTGGCCAGCACCGCGCCCACCGTGAAGAGCTGGTCCTGGAGCCGGTGGAGCAGCGCGTCCACGTCCGTGGGCCCCTCGAAGCTCCGCACCAGGCCGAGGGTCGCGTTCAGTTCGTCCACTTCCCCATACGCGTCCACACGAACGTCGTCCTTCGAGACGCGTCCGCCACCGAACAGACCGGTCTCTCCCGCATCACCCGTCTTCGTATAGAGTTTCATGCCCCGGCTTCTAACGGTGCGTGACGACTGGCGTCCATGAGAAGCCGCAGACCTGCGACACACGTGTGGGGGGCTGTACCAGTTTTACTCTGAGCGGTGCTCCTGCTTAGCGCTTTGAGTCGGACACCGGCTCAGTTACATGGGCCCCATGCAGCCCTATCTGTCCCTGCTCGACCACGTCCTGCACCATGGGGTGAAGAAGGGCGACCGTACCGGCACGGGGACGCTCAGCGTCTTCGGGCCCCAGCTCCGGTTCGACCTCACGCAAGGCTTCCCGCTCCTCACCACCAAGAAGCTGCACACGAAGTCCATCCTCCATGAGCTGCTGTGGATGCTCGCGGGGGACACCAACGTGCGCACGCTCCAGGCCCAGGGCGTCACCATCTGGGACGAGTGGGCCAACGCCGACGGCAGCCTCGGCCCCGTGTACGGGCACCAGTGGCGCTCGTGGACGGCGCCCGATGGTGGACACATCGACCAGATGAAGGCGCTGGTGGAGGGACTGAAGAAGAACCCCGACTCGCGCCGCCACATCATCAGCGCGTGGAACGTGGCGGACCTCCCGTCCATGAAGCTGCCGCCCTGCCACGTCCTCTTCCAGTTCTACGTGGCCAACGGGCGGCTGTCCTGCCAGCTCTATCAGCGCAGCGCGGACCTCTTCCTGGGGCTGCCCTTCAACATCGCCTCGTACTCCCTGCTGACGATGATGGTGGCGCAGGTGACGGGCCTGCAGGCGCACGAGTTCATCCACACCGTGGGTGACGCGCACCTGTACCTGAACCACGTCGAGCAGGCGAAGACGCAACTGTCGCGCGAACCGCGCCCCCTGCCTCGCATGCGCATCAACCCCGACGTGACGGACCTCTTCGCCTTCAAGTACGAGGACTTCACGCTCGAGGGCTACGACCCGCACCCCGCCATCAAGGCGCCCGTGGCCGTATGAAGCTGTCCGCCATCGTCGCCATGGCGGCGAACCGGGTCATCGGCGCGGGCAACCAGCTCCCGTGGCGGCTGCCCGCGGACCTCGCGCGCTTCAAGCGCGTCACCATGGGCCACACCCTGGTGATGGGGCGCAAGACGTACGAGTCCATCGGCCGTCCGCTGCCGGGCCGCACCTTCATCGTCGTCACCCGCCAGCGTGACTTCGCGCCCCCGGGTGTCCAGGTGGCGCACTCCGTGGACGAAGCGCTCTCCGTGGCGAAAGCCAGCGGTGACTCGGAGGTCTTCATCGCCGGGGGCGCGGACCTCTATGCCCAGACGATGGACCGCGTGCAGCGCCTCTACCTCACGCGCATCGCCCGGGATTTTCCTGGCGACACCTGGTTCCCCGACGTGGACCTGTCGGGTTGGACATGCGTCGAAGAGGAAGCACATCCCGACGCCGAGCCACCCCATACCTTCCTCACCTACGAGCGCTGACGCACCCCTTCGCCCGGCGGCGTCTACATGCATGCCCGGGCGAGGGCGCACGCCCACATTCCTTCCTTCAAACGTTAAGCGCACAATCCAGACCTCACCCGTCAGTCTCACGGAGCTCCGGATGCACAAGACGTGGATGCGAGGACTTGGATTGGTTGCGGCGGCGGTGATGCTGGCCTGTGGTGGCTCCGTGGAGGAGGCCCCCGTGGACGAAACGGGCAGCGCCGAGCAGGAGCTGCGCCTGTGTGATTTGCAAGGCCGGTGTGCCGCCAACGAGGTCTGCGTGGGCGGCCCCGGTGGCGTCTGTTACCCGTGCGACCGCTTCCCGCAGTACTGCGAAATCATCATCGAGCAGTAGCGCGAAGGTGAAGCACGAGGCGCCCGGCCATCCATCCGGCCGGGGGCCTCCCATCCCGCCGCCTGGCACGTCCTGACGCCATGCACACTTCCACGGGATGCAGACCACCGTCCTCTCTCGTCCCATCGAAGCGCCGTGGCGGACCGCGGCCCTCTCCAGCGCCGCCGTGCTCACGGCTTCCAACGTGGCCGCGCTCGTGGCCAGCCTCCGGCTTGCTCCCTTGCTGCGTCACCGGCTGAGGCCCCGGTCTCGTGCCCTGTCCGCACTGGCCGTTGGAGCCACCGCGCTGGGAGCGCTCGCCATCGGCGCGCTCAGCATCGGCACCCTGGCCATCCGAGCCCTGACCATTGGCAAGCTGCGGGGTGATGACTGGCAGGTGGATTCACTCCGCGTGGGCTCGCTCCAGGTCGTCGAGACGATTGGACCCACAGGCGGTTCTGGTGTGGGCGCGACCTGAGTCCGGTAGATTTTGAAGTTGCTTCGCAAGATTGAAAGGCCACCACCCCACTGGTAGAGGGGTGGCATGACTCGCGCCGCCTCGCTGCTGCTGTTCCTCCTGCTTGCCCTGCCTCTCGCGTCCCGCGCGGACGACGGCGCCTCCGAGGAACGCACGTGGCACCGGCTCATCGGCATCCTCCAGTACCTGGAGGCGGACTATCCGCTCGCCATCGAGTCGCAGTCCGCGTTCGAGCTGGCGGAGCAGAAGAGCTTCGCGGCGGAGGCGGTGGACGCGGCGCGCGGCCTGGGTCCCGCGGCAGCGGCCTTCCTGCCGCGCGTGCAGGACATCCAGGCCCGCGTGGACAAGGGCGAGGACCCTGACGGCGTCAGCCGCGACTGCGGTGAGCTGGTGGAGAACCTCGTCACGGCTGGAGGGCTGGCCCGCAGCCCACGCCGCCCGCCGGACCTCGCGCTGGGCCAGTCACTGTTCGCCACCAACTGCGCCGCGTGCCATGGCGCCGACGGCAGCGCGAACGTGGCCATCGCCGCCAACATGGAGCCGGCGCCCGCCAACTTCCAGGACGCGGAGCTGATGGAAGGCCTCACGCCGTACAAGGCCTTCAACACCACCAGCTTCGGCGTGCCCGGCACCGCGATGCCGGCCTACCCCACCCTGTCCGAGGAGGAGCGCTGGTCGCTGGCCTTCTACGTCTTCACCATGCGCCTCCCCGAGTGCGAGGGCACGCCGCCGCGCGTCTCCCTGGAGCGGCTGGCCAACGCCACCGACGCGGACCTGGTGAAGGAGTTCGGTCAGGAGAACCTCGCCTGTCTGCGCCGGAAGATGCTGGACGCGGACGAGGAGCGCTCGCTGCTCGCCGCCCGGGAGAACGTGCAGCAGGCCATGCGCCTGGGCGCTGCGGGTGACATCGCGGGCGCGAAGGCGGCCCTGCTGGACGGCTACCTCAACGGCGTGGAGCCGGTGGAGCCCAAGCTCAGCGCGCGCGACTCGGCGCTGACGCTGAAAATCGAGCAGGGCTTCCTCAAGGCCCGCATGGCCGCGGAGCGCGGCAGCCCGCACCTCCAGGACGAGGGCCGGGAGCTGCTGGCCCTGCTGGACCAGGCGCGGCGTGACTCGGGCACCACCGCGACCCTGCTGTCCACGATGTGGCTGACGCTGCTCATCCTGCTGCGCGAGGGCTTCGAGGCGACCATCATCGTCGCGGCGCTGCTGGCCGCGCTGCGCAAGATGAAGGCCACCGAGCACGCCCGCGTGGTGCACTTCGGATGGATTTCCGCGCTCATCGCCGGCGCGCTGTCCTACGTGCTCGGCCGCCACCTGCTGGCCGGCGCCCAGCGCGAGTGGATGGAAGGCATCGCCGCGCTCGCGGCGGTGGGCATGCTGGTGTACGCGGCGCTGTGGCTCAACGCCCGCTCCAACATCAGCCAGTTCATGGGCGAGCTGCGCGAGAAGATGCAGGGCGCGCTGGGCCGAGGCAGCATGCTGGGCCTGTTCCTCATCGCCTTCACCGCCGTGCTGCGTGAGAGCTTCGAAACGGCCATCTTCCTCCAGGGGCTCGCGCTGGACTCGCCACAGGGCGTGGCCTGGGGCGCGCTCGCGGGCGCGGTGGCCATGGTGGTGATGGTCCTCTTCATCAACCGGCTGGGTTACCGCCTGCCGATGAAGACGCTCTTCAACGCGTCCACCGTCATCCTGGTCCTCACCGCCGTGATGCTGCTGGGCAAGGGCCTCCACTCGCTGCAGGAAGTCGGCGCGCTGCCGCTCGCGCCCGTGCCCTTCATCACCGTGGACATGCTGGGCATCTATCCGGACGCGCTCTCGCTCGTTCCCCAGCTCCTGCTGAGCGGCATCCCCCTGGCCGTCGTGCTGCTGCGCCGCAAGGGCCGAGCCCAGCCTGTTTCCGAGGCCTCCGCTGGTTAGGGCGACGCGCGCCCGTCGTTGCGGTAGCGTGTCCCAGGTGAAGGTTTCACGAGCCCACTCCATCGGGTTGGCCATGCTGGTCCTCTCGGGCCCGAACGCCGCTTGGGCGCAGGAGCCCCCCGCGAGCGAGCCCGCCC
>NZ_VHLC01000175.1:0-9551 GCF_006547355.1 Myxococcus sp. AB036A
CGCCCCAGGCGCCCCCCACCGAAGCGCCGACGCGGCTGCCCACCGAGCACCACGTTCAGTTCCCAGTGGGTCAGTCGACGCTCTCCGACTCGGAGCGTCGGAACCTGGACGCCATCGCGGACTACCTGAAGGCCAACCCGGGCGTGTCCCTGCGCATCGAAGGACACACGGACAACACCGGCCCCGAGGAGCTCAATCGCACACTGAGCCAGGACCGCGCGGACGCAGTGCGGCAATATCTCATCCAGCAAGGAGTTGAGAGCTCGCGTCTGACTGCAAAGGGTTACGGCCCCGCCCAACCCATTGCGTCCAATGACACGCCCGAGGGACGGAGCGCCAACCGCCGCGTGGAGTTCGTCACCAGCCCTACTGGTGAATGAGAACACGGCTTATCGCGGAGGAATGACGGCGCACGGATGGAGCTAAATCCGTGCGCCAGCAGGCAAATCGCGACTTCACCTGAGAATCTTTTATGTAAGAAACACTTGGATAAGTGTTCAGTGCCTAACTATAACGCCCCCCTGAGTTCAACGAGGGGCGTCCATGAGTACGGCGAAAAACAAGCAGCCATTCGAACTGCCAGACTTCTACGTTCCCTGGCCGGCGCGCTTGAATCCGAACCTCGAAGGCGCCCGGGTGCATTCGAAGGCCTGGGCACGCGAGCTGGGAATCATTGGCCGCCCGAAGGATGGCAGCGCTCCGGAAATCTGGAGCGAGGCGAAGTTCGATGCCATGGACTACGCCCTGCTCTGCGCCTACACGCATCCGGAGGCGCCGGGCCCGGAGCTGGACCTCGTCACCGACTGGTACGTCTGGGTCTTCTACTTCGATGACCACTTCCTGGAGCTCTACAAGCGCCCCCAGGACCAGGTCGGCGCGAAGGCATACCTGGACCGTCTGCCATTGTTCATGCCGGTGGACCCGGCGGCCACGCCTCCGCCGCCGACCAACCCGGTCGAGGCCGGGCTGCTGGATTTGTGGAACCGGACCGTCCCCAGCCGCTCCATGGCGTGGCGGCGCCGGTTCTTCGAGAGCACCAAGCACCTGCTGGACGAATCGAGCTGGGAGCTGTCCAACATCAGCGACCGCCGCGTCTCCAACCCCATCGAATACATCGAGATGCGCCGCAAGGTCGGCGGTGCGCCCTGGTCCGCGAACCTGGTGGAGCACGCCGTCTTCGCCGAAGTCCCGGACCGGGTCGCGGCCAGCCGCCCGATGCGGGTGCTGAAGGACACGTTCTCCGACGCGGTCCACCTGCGCAACGACCTGTTCTCCTACGAGCGGGAGATTCTGGAGGAAGGCGAGCTCTCCAACGGCGTCCTGGTGATGGAGAAGTTCCTGGACATCTCCCCGCCCAGCGCCGCGCACCTCGTCAACGAGGTCCTCACCTCGCGCCTCCAGCAGTTCGAGAACACCGTCCTGACGGAGCTGCCGTCCCTGTTCGTCGAGTTCGGCCTGAACCCGGTGGAGCAGGCCCAGGTGCTCACGTACGTCCGGGGGCTCCAGGACTGGCAGTCCGGCGGCCACGAGTGGCACATGCGCTCCAGCCGCTACATGAACAAGGGCTCCGGCGGCGCGGGCGGCTTCTTCCTGGGCCCCAACGGCCTGGGCACCTCCGCGGCGCGGCTGCCGCAGTCGCCCACGGCCCTGGGGCTCACCCGCCTCAAGAACTTCTCCCACGTGCCGTACCAGCCCGTGGGCCCGGTGAAGCTGCCGAAGTTCTACATGCCGTACTCCACGAAGCCGAGCCCCCACCTGGACGCCGCGCGGCGCGACTCCAAGGCGTGGGCGCGGCGCATGGGCATGCTGGACGTGCTCCCCGGAGTGCCCGGCGGCTACATCTGGGATGACCACAAGTTCGACGTGGCGGACGTGGCGCTCTGCGGCGCGTTGATTCATCCCCACGCCACCGCCGCGCAGCTCAACCTGTCCTCCTGCTGGCTCGTCTGGGGCACCTACGCGGACGACTACTTCCCGACCTTCTACGGTCACACCAAGGACATGGCCGGCGCCAAGGTGTTCAACGCCCGGCTGGCGCTGTTCATGCCGGAGGACGCCGGCGCGGTGGTTCCGCCCCCCACCAACCCGGTGGAGCGCGGGCTGGCGGACCTGTGGGCCCGCACCACCGAAGGCGTGACGCCCGCCTCACGGAGCCTGTTCCGCAAGGCCATCCTGGACATGACGGAGAGCTGGCTGTGGGAGCTGGCCAACCAGATCCAGAACCGCATCCCGGACCCCATCGACTACGTGGAGATGCGGCGCCAGACGTTCGGCTCGGACCTCACCATGAGCCTGTCCCGCCTGGCCCATGGCGACGCGCTGCCGCCTGAGGTCTTCCACACCCGTCCCATCCGCAGCCTGGAGAACTCCGCGGCGGATTACGCCTGCCTCGTCAACGACGTCTTCTCCTACCAGAAGGAGATTGAGTTCGAAGGCGAGCTCAACAACGGCGTGTTGGTCGTCCAGCGCTTCCTGGACCTGGACCCGGCGCGGGCCGTCTCCGTCGTCAACGACTTGATGACCGCGCGGATGCAGCAGTTCGAATACATCATCGCCAACGAGCTGGAGCCGCTGGCGCGCAGCTTCAACCTGGACGGCAAGGCCCAGGACAAGCTGAAGCAGTACGTCCAGAAGCTGCAGTGGTGGATGAGCGGTGTGCTCATCTGGCACCAGACGGTGGACCGCTACAAGGAGTTCGAGCTGCGCGCGTCCCGCAAGCTGGCGCCGCGGCTCTCCTCGGGTCCCACCGGCCTGGGCACCTCCGCCGCACGCATCACCTCCCTGTTCGCCAACCTGCGCTCCGGCGCCTGATCTTCCATCTCAATCGAAAGGCCCATCATGTCGAACATCATCAAGCCGGGCAGTGACGCCGAGAAGTCCCAGTTGAGCTTGGGCACGGCCGCCGCGCGCCAGTTGGCCACGACGACCAAGTCCGTCCCGCAGATGCAGGGCATCTCCTCCCGGTGGCTGCTCAAGCTGCTGCCCTGGGTGCAGGTGTCCGGTGGCGTGTACCGCGTCAACCGCCGGCTGAGCTACGCGGTGGGCGATGGCCGCGTGACGTTCACCACCACCGGCGCCAAGGTGCAGGTCATCCCGCAGGAGCTGTGCGAGCTCCCCCTGCTGCGCAGCTACGACGACGTCGAGGTGCTGACGGCGCTGGCCAACCGCTTCGAGCAGAAGACGTACAAGGCCGGCGATGTCATCACCGAGGTGGGCAAGGAAGCGGACTGCATCGTCCTCATCGCCCACGGCAAGGTGAACAAGATTGGCGCCGGCAAGTACGGTGACGCCACCGTGCTCGGGGTGCTGGCGGACGGCGACCACTACAGCTACGAGGCGCTGCTGGAGTCGCAGGACTATTGGAAGTTCACGGCCAAGGCCGTCACGGCCTCCACCGTGCTGGTGCTGCAGCAGTCCGACTTCGAGGCCGTGATGGCCCAGTCGCCCTCGCTGCAAAAGCACGTCGAGCAGTTCAAGGCGCGCTCGAAGAAGAAGCAGGACACCACGGGCCAGGCCGAAATCGAGCTGGCCGCGGGCCACACCGGCGAGCCGGTGCTGCCGGGCACCTACGTGGACTACGAGACGTCGCCCCGCGAGTACGAGCTGAGCGTGGCGCAGACGGTGCTCCAGATTCACACCCGCGTGGCGGACCTCTTCAACGAGCCCATGAACCAGACGGAGCAGCAGCTCCGGCTGACGGTGGAGGCGCTGAAGGAGCGCAAGGAGCACGAGCTCATCAACAACCGCGAGTTCGGCCTGCTGCACAACGCCGACCTCAAGCAGCGCATCCACACCCGGCGCGGCCCGCCCACGCCCGACGACATGGACGAGCTGCTGGCCACCGTGTGGAAGGAGCCGTCCTTCTTCCTGGCCCACCCGCGCGCCATCGCCGCCTTCGGCCAGGAGTGCAGCCGCAAGGGCATCTACCCCACCAGCGTGGACTTCAACGGCAACATGGTGCCCGCCTGGCGCGGCGTCCCCATCTTCCCGTGCAGCAAGATTCCCGTCAGCGACTCGCGCACCACGTCCATCATGCTGATGCGCGCGGGTGAGAAGAACCAGGGCGTCATCGGCCTGCACCCGGGCACCATCCCCGACGAAATCGAGCCCGGCCTCAACGTCCGGTTCATGGGAATCAACGAGAAGGCCATCATCAACTACCTGGTCACCAGCTACTTCTCCGCGGCCGTCCTCGTGCCCGACGCGCTGGGCATCCTGGAGAGCGTCGAAATCGGCCGCGGCGACTAGCCCCCCCTTCCGCTCGGATGACGTGAGGGAATCCACATGACGAAATTCGTGAAGACGGGCGGCGACGACACCCCGCGACTGAGCCTGGGCACGGCCGCGGCGCGTCAACTCGCGACGACGACGAAGACCGTCCCGCAGATGCAGGGCATCACCCCGCGGTGGCTGCTGCGCATGCTGCCCTGGGTGGAGGTGACGGGCGGCACGTACCGGGTCAACCGCCGGCTGAGCTACGCGGTGGCGGATGACCGCCTCGTGTTCAGCAACATCGGCGCGAAGGTGCAGGTCATCCCACAGGAGCTGCTCAAGCTGCCGCTGCTGCGGGGCCTGAGCGGCAACGACGAGGTGATTGCGGCCCTGGCCAGCCAGTTCACCCAGGCGGAGTACAAGGCGGGCGACGTCATCGTCGAGGCGGGCGCTCCCGCCGAGCACGTGTTCCTGCTGGCCCACGGCAAGGCGCGCAAGCTCCGCGCGGGCCCGTATGGCGAGCCCGTCATCCTGGATGTGCTGGCGGACGGCGACCACTTCGGCGACCAGGCCGTGGCGGAGTCGGATGACGTCTGGACCTTCACCGTCAAGGCCACCACGCCATGCACGGTGCTGTCCCTGCCGCAGCGGGTGTTCGAGGACCTGATTGCCCGGTCCGCCACGCTGCGCGCCCAGGTGGAGCGGTACCGGGAGCGCCTGAAGAAGCCCCAGGACAAGCTGGGGCAGGCCGCCATCCCCCTGGCCGCCGGTCACTCCGGTGAGCCGGACATCCAGGGCGGCTACGTGGACTACGAGCTCACGCCCCGCGAGTACGAGCTGAGCGTGGCCCAGACGGTGCTCCGGGTCCACACGCGCGTCTCCGACGTGTTCAGCGACCCCATGGACCAGACGGAGCAGCAGCTTCGGCTGACCATCGAAGCGCTGCGGGAGCGGCAGGAGCACGAGCTCATCAACAACCGGGACTTCGGCCTGCTCCACAACGCCGACCTCAAGCAGCGCGTCCACACCCGCAACGGGCCGCCCACGCCCGATGACCTGGACGAGCTGCTCAGCCGGCGCCGCAAGTCGCGCTTCTTCCTGGCGCACCCGCGCACCATCGCGGCGTTCGGCCGGGAGTGCACCCGCCGGGGCGTCTATCCGACGCCCGTCGAGGTCCAGGGCACGCCGTGCATGGCCTGGCGCGGGGTCCCCCTGCTGCCGTGTGACAAGATTCCCATCACCGAGCAGCGCACCAGCTCCATCCTCGTGCTGCGCACCGGCCAGGAGGACCAGGGCGTCATCGGCCTGCGCCGCACCGGCCTGCCGGACGAAGTCGAACCCGGCCTCTCCGTGCGCCGCATGGATGTGACGGACAAGGCCATCACGAACTACCTGGTCAGCACCTACTTCTCCGCTGCGCTGCTCATCCCCGATGCGCTGGGCGTGCTGGAGAACGTGGAGCTTGGCGGCTGACGTTCCAGAACGTGACACGGCGGGTTCAGGCGCAATGCCTGGACCCGCTGTGCCGCCTGAAACGCTCGCGTGCCGCATCCGTCAACCGGCGGACCGGGTTGATTCGCTTTGCATGACGGAGCATCGTCCGCGGCCATGAGTTCGAGCGAACAAACCCAGACAGTCATGGCCCTGGCCGAAATCTTCGTTCCGCTGGCCGTGGGCATCATCCAGGGCATCCTGGTGATGAAGTTCGTCAAGCCGCTGCTCATGGAACGGCTGGGCGGGCTCGCCGGACTGGTCCGCTCCCGGGCCAACACCTTCTTCGGCATCGTCCAGATGCTCCTGCTCCTGGGCGTGGTGGCGGCCTGCAACGCCGCCTACGCGCCGCAGACGCTCGCCTGGCTCCAGGAACGCGACATCCTCCCCTTCGAGCCCACGCTGCTCGTGCTGCGCATCACCGTCATCCTGGCCTCCTATCTGATCGGCACCAACCTGGTCCATCTGGCCTCGGCGCTCTCGGACGACACGGAGTCGAACACGCTGGAGCCGCTGCCGCTCAACGACCGGCGCCAGCGGTGACGCGCTCGATGAGCGCGAGCATCGCCGCGCGGTAGGCCTTCGCATCGCCGCCGGTGCTGATGGCCAGGGCCGCGCGGTCGAAGGCAGCGGATAGCAGGCTGGCGAGCGCCGGCACCAGCGGCCCGTCCCCCAGCAAGGCGACGAGCCCTTCTCGTAGCGAGCCCGCGGCGGAGGCCTCGTCGAGTGCCATCATCTCCGCATGGCCGAACACCGCCGGCCCATCCACGAGGAGCAGGCGCGTGCGGCCCGGGACGGCCATCGCGTCGAGGTAGGCCAGGCTTCCAGCGATGAGCGCCTCCCGCGCGCCCAGAGCCGGCGGCGTCGCCTGGTCGATGGCCCTGCGCAGCTCAGCGAATTCCCGCTCGAGCACCGCCCGCAGCAGCGCCTGCTTGTCCTCGAAGTGGTGGTAGAGCGCCCCGCGCGTCACGGCGGCGGCGGCCACCACCTCCGGCGTCGACGTCTGCGCATACCCCTTCTCCACGAACAGCGCCCGGCTCGCGCTCACGAGCGCCTGCCGCGTCGTCGCGCTGCGCTCATCGTTGCTTCTTCGCGCCCTCGATTGCATACATGCAGCCTGTATGTTACTTCGGCGAAAGACAAGCCCGAAGGAGAGCGGAGCCCATGAAAATCACCAGTTACTACCCGGTCATCATGACGAACGACGTCGCAGGTACGGCGGCGTTCTACACAGCGCACTTCGGCTTCAGCCCGCGCTTCACCAGCGACTGGTACGTCCACCTCCAGTCGGACGATGCAGAGCATGTCGCGCTGGCCATCCTCGACGGCCGGCACGAAACGGTGCCAGCGGTGGCCCGGGGCACGGTGGCGGGGACCATCCTGAACTTCGAAGTGGAAGACCCGGACGCCGTCTACCGGGACGTGCAGGCCGCCGGCCTGCCCATCCACCTCCCGCTGAGGGACGAGGCGTTTGGCCAGCGGCACTTCATCACCGCGGACCCCAACGGGGTGCTCATCGACGTCATCAAGCCCATTCCGCCGAGCGAGGACTTCGCGAAGCAGTACGAGGCCAGCGCGCTTCCCGTCGGGTGACGGCCGGGGCCGGAAGCCGCCCGCGTAGAGGGGGCGGCCATTCCTGCCCACCGCCAGCAGTTCCTGGTCCGTGCCCAGCCGCAGGTTGTAGACGCGCATCTCGAGCCAATCGCTCTCACATCCCAGACAAAGACTCTCAAAACACGCTCACGAGTTCGCGCCAACCCGTTCCGCACGCGTCAGCGCCACCTCGTCGCGCTCAGGCGCCAAAGCACTTCTCGCTCGCCGGTGGTTGAGGAGACTTCACCGGAGCGGGGCCGCGCCATCGGCGTCCAGGTCCCCAAGGGCCTCGGCGTTCCCATCCCCGTACCTGACTGCTCGTCCCCGCACTCCTGTTCACGGAGGTGGGACTGGCCGGGTTCGCCTTGACGGGTCGCACGACCTGACGGCTACGCCCCAACGGCCAGCGGCATCCGCTTCGACCAGAGGCCCCCGCTCCGCCATGCCGCAGGCACGACAGACACGGAAAGGCTGTGTTTCACGCAACCTCATCCAATGACTTCTCACAGGCTGAGAACGCCGATTGTTTCTCGAATTCGCCGCACCTGAGCAACCCCGAAACATCACACGGCGTATGAGACATTGGTAAAACGCGCCACGTTGGTTTCACCCTGAGCGCAGTGGCGAATCTCATCGAAAAGACACACGCGATTGTTTATAGATGCGTGCACTTTTCGACACGGCTCCGGAGTCTTCACTGAAGCGCTCGCACACCCGGGAATTCCCCACGCACGTCCTGTACTGGCTCGCCGCTGGCTTCGCCCTGATTTACGTGGTGGCCGCGGCGTTTCTCTCGTTCGGCAAGATTTACCTGCTCCCGCAGGACTTCATCAAAGGGCTCCTCCGCTACAACTCCGCGCCCATCGTCCTGCTGGCGGGCGTCCCCTGCGGCCTCTATTTCATCTTCTGGCGGGCCAGCGACTTGTTCGCATGGCTGGCCGCGCCGCCGAAGCTGGTGGTGGATGAGGAGTGCCTGCGCGCGGGTGACACGCGCATCGCATGGCGGAACGTGAGCGCCATCATCACGGAGCAGAACCACGACCGGCTCGTCCTGCGCCACCGCGGAGGCACCTACCGGCTGAGGCTGAACCTGTGGAGCGACGCGGACGAGCTGTACGCCCACGTGGCGGACCATGTCGTCGATGCGCTGATTGGCGGCGTGCATCGGCAGGTCAACGCCGGCAAGGCGGTGCAGTTCGGGCCCCTCACGCTCAGTGACGCCGGGCTGACACACAAGAAGCGGCTGATGCGCTGGGACGACATCGAGAGCATCCGCTTCCAGGACGAGTTCGGCGACGGTGTCTCCACCCGCGAGCTGATCATCGCCGCCCAGGGCAAGCCGCTCAAGATTGACGAGGCCCGCATCGTCAACGCGCCCGTCCTCCTGGCCTACCTGTCGCAACGGCTGGCCAGCTGACTCCCTTTCCCCTCACAGGTCGCACGTCATGGAAATCTACAGTTCCTCGCAGAACAAGCAGAAGACGCTGAAACCGCGCGAGGTCTACTACTCGCGCACGAAGCTCATCCTCGGTGTAATCATCTGGACGGTGGCCTCGGGCCTCTGTGGCATCCTCACCTTCCGGCTGGCGAACAGTCCCGGCGTGATGGCGCTGTGCGGGGCGGTCAACCTCTGCATGGTCTGGATGCTCTACGGCTGCATCAGGCCGCTGGGCAACCTGGACAAGCCCGCGCTGATTATCGGTCGGGATGGCATCCGCTTCGAGGATGGCCTGCTGATTGAATGGGCCGACATGACCGAGAATACCTATTACAGCCAGTCCTACATGGGCATCCCCACGCTCAAGATGATTCAAATCAAGACCACGCTGGACAAGCCCAAGACGAAGAAGATGCGGGTGGCGGCGCTCGACATCGACAGCGACGAATACCTGGAGCTCTGCGACACCTACAGCAAGCGCGCGGCACTGGCCCCCGCACGGGCGTAGCGAGAAACCTGGCGCCGCGCCGGCATGAAGGCTGGCACGGCGCCACGTCGGAACGCCCCTGGGGAGGTACGGGCGCCCGTCGACGGCCAGAACGCATGCTCGCGGCGGGCGAGGCCACGGGCGTGAGCGTCATCGTCCCGAAGCCGGGTGAGCGCGTCGAACCCGGTGCGCCGTCCTCCCTCGAACGCTGGTGGCCCTCGCTGCCGTGGAACACGGCGGCGCAGGACCCCATCGTCTCCACCCAGTTGGACTGATGCCCCTGCCCCGAACTGCCTGAGCGCCAGTACCCGCCGACCTGCCCTCCAGGGT
>NZ_VHLC01000176.1:0-8908 GCF_006547355.1 Myxococcus sp. AB036A
CCTTCCGCGCCCGCCACCCCCGCGTGGAGGTGGACGTCATCGTCGAGCAGCGCCTCGTCGATATCGTCGCGGAGGGCTACGACGCCGGCGTGCGCCTGAGCGAAACCATCGAGCGCGACATGGTGCAGGTCCGGCTGACGGACGCCTTCCGCTTCGTGGTGGTAGGGGCACCGGCCTACCTCGAGAAGCACGGCCACCCGGAGCGCCCCGAGGACCTCCGCCGGCATGAGTGCATCGTCCTCCGCTCCCAGACGACCGGAACGCCCTATGCCTGGGAACTGGAGCGCGGAAACAAGACGTGGCGCGTCCCAGTGCAAGGCAGCGTCGCCACCAACGACGAGCTGACCAGCGCGGCGCTCGCCGCCGAGGGGCTGGGGCTGGCGTATGCCCTGGAGCCCGCCATCCAAGCGCAGCTGGATTCCGGACGCCTCGTGCGGGTGCTGGAGGACTACGCACCTACCGTGCCGGGCTTCTTCCTGTACTACCCCAGCCGCGCACAGCGCTCGAAGCCCCTGCGCCTCTTCGTCGAGGCAGCCAGGGAGCTGGCGACCAGGGCGGGTTGACGCAGTACCCAACCCGCCACGCAATGTCCTCACGGCGAGGCCATGGAGTGCCTCTTCAACCCCACGCAGCTCACCGAGAAGCTCCAGGTGAATTGGAACCGACTGGCGGAGCTGGCGCGTGTGGACGTCCGTGACGCTCTCGCTCGCTGGCGGACTGGCGCTCCAATCCCACGCACATGGGCAGACTTCATCCGGGACGAGGACTACTTCGAATGTTGAGTCGCGTATGCGAGCGCGTAACCCAAGAAGGAGTCGAGCCAATCGGCCACGTTGTCGGCGACGTGTTCAAACTGGTATTCGTCGCGCCAGAAGAACCAGAACGCGCTGTTCTCGCGGCGTGTCTTGTTCGCGATAACGAATGAATAGCCCACCGACGCCGCATCCGTCGTGCCCACGATGACGGCGACCGCGTCTCCCGAGTGAAGGGGGGCCAGGAACGGGTACTTCTGCGGGCGGAACCTCGGCGATGACGTGAGCGTTCGCGTCAGCGATTGCGACTCGGCAACTAATGATTGGAGGTCGAACGTAGCGGCGACGCCCCACGCATCGACGCGGCCGAAGCGAGACAAGTAATCGAAGAGTTCGATGGGGAGCCAGGCGCCCAGGTTCGCTTCGACGGCCTCGATTTCGTTCATGCCGAACGCAGGCCCCACCGTGAGAGGAGAAAGCCCATTGCCGGAAGCGACTTGATTAATGGCCGCTACCACATCAAGGATGCTCATTCGGCCAGACTACCCCATGCAGACATCGAGGCGAGCCTCGATTCGCGCTGGCGCCTGGGACACCGGCGAGTCGCTCCGGTGGAGAACCTCCGAGACAGGACTCGCGCCTGGGTGCACGACGCCAAACGCCACTGAGCCCCCATTCTCTGCGTATTCACTCTGGTCAGAGCCCGCCGCACCGTCCCCTCCCAAACGGCGGACTTCATCCGGTGAGAGGACGAGAGGGTAATGCGGAGGAACTCACCGCCGCAGTCCCATGGGCGGACAAGGCCTCGGCGGCCCATGGGGATTGCCGGACATCATCGGCGTCTACCGGCCAACAGCGGGGGACTCCATCTCGTAGACCCCCGAAGTCCTCGCTGTCGGAGTCAGCGGCACGACGGAGGATCTCCTCTCGGCCGATGGGCAGGCAGCGGCCCACCTGCTCTTCGCCGCGAAGACGTCCCTTGCCCTGCCACACACCCTCGCCTTCAGGCGACAAGCGGGAACTGGTGGCGCGCTGCCAGTTACACGGCCGCGGCCTCATTCTTTTTGGGGGCCAGCCCACGCGACGAGTACACCGTCATTGTCCCGGCGCGCAGACGCCTGTGCCTACCCAAAACTCGGTCGCAGCGTCATGCGTGCGTCGCGGCCACATTCGGCATTGCGTCAATGCGAGTGAGCGAGGCGCGCACGCAGAGACGACAAGTTCCCTGACACAGGGGCCGGGGTGCCTCCCGAAGAAACGCCGCGCGCATGCGAAATAGCTCGCGTTGAGAGTTCGTTGTGCTTGAGGGTGAGCAACCGGCCACGAGAGGGACGACCTGCTCGCCCCCGCACACACGCACCGTCACATGGAGCCGTCTTCCCCTCCTGGAGTTGAACACATGAGCCGACTGGCATCCCCCTCCACTCAGCCACGTACGACGACGTGCCGGGCTGGCGCACACACCTGGCGCATTCGGATTCTCTCGCTTGCGGTGATGGGAACCACCGCCTGCGCCGCGCCGTCCGCGCTCGCCGTGTCTCCGGCCGGGGTGCCCGCGTTCAGCGAAGACATGCTGTCGCCCGAGTTCTGGATTCGCCGCGCGCCGTCTCCCGACGAGGTGCTGCTCGATGCCGACCAGGTGGCGGCGAAGCGCATGCGCGCCTTCGGTCCGGATGGCGGCCTCGTCGACTTGAAGCGCATCCCAGCCACGCTGACGCGGGCGCAAGTCGCCGGCTGGGTCAAGGATGCGCAGCAGACGCCCATCCAGGCAGCCATCGACGAACAGGGCCGGCTGGTGACGGAGGCGATGCTCGAAGAACTGCGCCAGAACACCGCGGCCGAGCAGATCCCCGAAGCATCCACCGCGCGCTACGGCCTCAGCGTGCGGCGCACGCCCCTGCGGTCACTCCCGTCCGAGCGGCAATTCTTCGCGGCGGAGGACCTGCGCGACTACGAGAGCCTTCAGGCCGGCATCCTGTTCCCGGGCGAGCCGGTCGTCATCGCGCACCACAGCGCGGACCAGCAATGGCTGTTCGTCCTGACGACGCAGGGGCCCGCATGGGTCCGGCGCGGAGATGTCGCGGAAGGCACGGCGGACACGGTGTTCTCCTACGTGGCGAAGGCGCCCGGACGTGTCGTCACGGGCGACCAGGTGCGCACGGTCTTCACGCCGGAAGCACCCGGGGTGTCCGAGCTCGAGCTCGACATGGGGGTCGCGCTACCGCGGGCCGACGTGGCGCCCGGCGAGCCCGTCAACGGCGCCAGCAGCTATGCGTCGTGGCCGGTGCTGCTTCCGGTGCGTGAGCAGGACGGCACGCTGGCCTTCCAGAGCGCGCTGCTGCGCCGTACCGCCGACACCGCGCCGGGCTATCTGCCGCTGACACGTGCCAACATCCTCCGCCAGGCGTTCAAGTTCCTCGGCGAGCGCTACGGCTGGGGGCACCAGTTCAATGCGCGCGACTGCAGCGGCCTGACCAGCGAGGTGTACCGCAGCATGGGGCTGTTCCTGCCGCCCAACTCCGGGATGCAAGGGAAGAGCGCGGCGCTGAACCACCGCCTCTTCACGGCCCAGGACTCACACACCGAGCGGCTGCGCGCGTTGGCCCAGGCGCAGGTGGGCGACCTCATCGTCGTTCCCGGTCATGTGTTGATGCTCATTGGCCACGTGAATGGCGAGCCCTACGTCATCCAGGATGTGCCGTACGCCGTGTTCAAGGATCCGGCCGCGCAGCAGCTCCGGAAGACGAAGCTGAACCAGGTGTCGGTCACCCCGCTGCTGCCGCTGTACGCCGACGACACGACCCTGTACGTGGACGCGATGACGAGCCTCGTGCACGTCACGCAGCCATAGGCCCGACCGCCGAGCGCGTCGGGTCCCTCACCGCGGCCCGCGCGGACGCCTCATCTCGCGGACATCATCACGCGGGGCGACACCATCCCGGCACGCCGCTCCGGCAGCCAGGTCACTGGCCACCAGCGGCGCGGCCAGGAAGGCCAGAGGCTTCCCGTCTCCGCTTCACTTCCCGCGCAGCGCATTGACGAGTTGCTGGGCTGACTTGGGGTCGTCGCAGGAGTTGCTCAGCGGAAACCACCTGCACCCCGTCAGGCGCCTGCAGGTATGGGGCTGCCCCCATTTTCGGACCCGTTGAAGCGTGAGAGTGTCCTCGCGTCCGCGGTGGATGCGCATCCTGGCGCAACATTGAGCGGACTCAAACGAAGCTGAAATAACGCCAGTCACCAATGGCGAGCGCCCCTCGGTGGCGGCAGTTGCCGAGCACCGGGGGGCGGAGCCGTTCAGGGGAGGCTCAGGGAGAACTGGCGCAGGTGCTCGGGTTGCTCGCGGTCGCGACGCAGTCGATCCACTGGTGGAACTCCGCGTCATACGAAGTACCCAGACCGCCAAGGGAATTGTAATACGTATTATAGTTACCCGCGCGGAAATGGCCGGCAAAGAGGTCCACCTGACTGGCGTGCCGCTCGAACATGAAACGCGCGGCGAGATAGCCCCACGAGTACACGCGCTCTGAGCCGCTATCGAGGGTGTTCCGGAAGATCTGGCTGAGCTGGTAGCTCTTGCTTCTGCCCACTTGAACCGCAGCGGCGTTGTCTCTCTTCTTGGAGATGTACTCGGCAAGCCCCTCTGACCACCAGGTGGTGCTCCAGTAGTAGGATTCGCCGAAGTCGCCCTTCAGGTTGAAGCGGCCGTCGAGGTAATGGACGTACTCGTGGCGCAGGTTCCAGATTTCAAAGGTGGGCCGCACCCATTCCGCCTCATAGGCGAAGAAGCGAGCCTGATTGTTCGGGGCGGCGGGATTTCCCTCCATGTAGATTCCACCGTTGTTGGTGCTGATGCCGAACAGCACGCCAGCGTACATCTCGTAGTCCTTGCTGCTGTCGAAGATGACCATTTCCAGCGACGTGTTGTTGTCGTTGGCCACAGGCACACGGTTCGTCTTCAGGGTGTCGTGGAAGTAGGTCTCCTGGAGGGCGAGCTGGTCGCAGCTCTGGGTGAACTGCGCGGCCGTCATATCCTGGGCGCGCATCCGCAACGTCGCGCTGCAGGTGTGCGTGAACTGGAACAACGCTTGCTCCACGTCCCGCCGGTAGTTACAGGTGCCGTAGTAGGCACAGTTGGCGCCGTCGTAAGCCTCCACGAACTCCGCCGCAGCCAGCCAGACGCCCGCGGTGGGCCCCACCATGGAGTGGTTGGTGAGGAGCGCCTTCACCTTGGGACGCGCCTTGTTCTGAAGGGTCCCGGGGTACTTGAGGAAGCGGGACATCTCTCGCGCCGCATTGATGGTGAGAAACTGGAGGCTGGTGCCCAGCAGGTGATCATTGCGCACGCCGAAGTTGTCCAGCGAGTCGATGATGGACGAGTCCAACTGCGCGGCCGCTATGAAGGCGCTGTTGAAACTGCCTCGGTACAGGTTCACGAAGACTCTGTTGGCGGCTTCACGCATCGGCGGGGAGGCCAGGGCGTTGTTGTTGAAGCCATCCAGGAGGCGCTTGAAGGTGCCCAGGTGCTGGGCATACTCTTCCGCGTTGTCGATGAGGGTGACGAACTCCAGCAGCACCTCGCCATGGGCATCCGTGGTGTCCATGAAATGGAGGTTGGCGATGAAGGTGGTCATGGCCAGGCGGGTGGAGACGCGCAGCAATTCGCCGTAATTGCCCACCGACTGCGGGTAGTAGTAGTGCACGTAGTAGCCTGCGCGCAGGAACAGGATGAGCTGGAGCGTCTGGGTGTTGTTGTTCCCTGGGTATGTCAAGGCGTTGGTGGTGAGCGCGGTGGCAACCGTGTTCATCTTGCCCTCGTTGAATATCTGACCGGCGAGGGCGCCGGAAACATCGAAGAGCGCGTAGAGACACTCGAACGCGGATCCCTTCACCAGCGTGACGAGCGCGTTCCCGCTCGCCGATGCAAATGCACCCGTATTACAGGCCAGCAGCGTCTGCAGCTGCGCGGCTGGGGCGGGGGGCTGGCGCAGCAGCGCCGGATCCACGTTCGGAGTGCGCTCGTCGGCGGTGATGCGCTTGTGGATGTGTTCCACGCCATGGAGCCGCGAGGCCCCCACGGGCGGGGGGCCTTGGGGACGGGCATCCGCGCCCGCGGCGACAAGGGAAAGACAAGCTACGAGTACCAGTCTACAGCAAGACCAATCATTGACGAGACGGCGCATGCGGTTTGCTCCTCGACTACGGCATTGCCCCGGGCCCGCGGTGTCCGCGGCTCCAAGTGGCACTGCAGTGAGCGACATACTGCTTCAACGAATTGCATTTACTGACTTTGAATCCCTACACCTCTCCGTGAGGTGGACCTTCAGAAACGACAAGACGCACAAGGAATTGACTCCCTGGAGCACCGGCGCAAGGGGTTCACACGACGGATGGCCAGTCCACCGTTCGCGAAAACGCTGGTCGACCGGATGAGCACTCTCCCTACCCGTGAACAAGTTGACTAGGGCTGCCCATGGCAGCCAATGACTGCCAGAACCAAGCAGAGGGCAAGAAGCGATCTGGATATGTCTTTCATACGAAGTGGCCCTGGGTTGGTGGTGAGGAAGGCCCGGAGTCACGTCAGCACTGCCACTTCTACGCTGCTTGTCAGTTCATGGATATTGGACCTAGGGCCTACACAGCACGGGCTCACCCCTGGCCCAACCCGTCCACGAACCGCACCAACTCCGCCACCGAGCCCACGCCCAGAACTTCTGGAAGCCCGGCGCAGGGCGGCTCCCGTTCGTCCCATGCTCGGGACTGACGCGTTGCGCACATGCGATGGAGCCCGAGGGGAGAGAGCAATTGTTGGGGGGGGCGGCCTCGGGATAGAAATCCTCCGACGCAGAAGGAGGAGTGAATGTCGAGTCGAACCGTCTCCCGGAGGACGTTGCTCCAAGGTGCGTTGGTGGCAGTCGCATTCAATCCCATGAGCCGGAGCTGGGCCTCCACGCTGGAGGCTGGCGCGGTCCCCCTGCCGCCGCTCGATGGCGAGTTGCGGATGGACACAGCGTCGCGGACCGCGGCCGCGGAGGACTTCGGTCACATCCTCCACCGCACGCCGTGGGCGGTGCTCGTTCCCGGCTCGGTGAAGGACATCGTGGCCATGGTCCGCTTCGCGCGGCGCCAGGGCGTGAAGATCGCCGCCGCTCGGGGCCTCGGTGAGAGCCACAGCACCTTCGGCCAGTCCCAGGTGGCGGCGGGCATCGTCATCGACATGTCCACGCTGTCGACCATCCACGAGATTGGCGAGGACAGCGCCTGGGTGGATGCGGGCGTCCGGTGGCACGAACTGCTCCAGGCCTCGCTTCCCCACGGCAAGAGCCCGCCGGTGCTGACCGACTACATCGAGCTGAGCGTCGGTGGGACACTGTCTGCGGGGGGCATCGGCGGGCAGGCGTTTCGCTGGGGCCTCCAGGTGGACAACGTCCTGGAAATGGACGTCGTCACGGGTCGGGGTGAGCTCGTGCGGTGCTCGCGCTGGCGTGAGCGGCCCCTGTTCGACGCCGTGCGCTCGGGCCTGGGCCAGTTCGGCATCATCGTGCGAGCGAGGGTGCGGCTCGTCGAAGTGCCGCCCCGCGCTCGGACGTACATCGCGCTGTACAACGACCTCCACCGCTTCATGGAGGACCAGCGGCGGCTCATCGAGGACGGCCGCTTCGACTACGTCGAGGGCTCCGCCGTCGCCTCCAACGGGGGCTGGGCGTATCAGCTCGAGGTGGTGAAGTACTTCACGCCGGGCTCGGAGCCGAACGATGCGAGACTGCTCGCGGGCCTGGGCTTCCAGCCGGGAACGCTCCAGGTGAGCGACGGCAGCTACTTCGACTTCGCCAACCGGCTCGCGCCTCTGGTCGAACTGCTCAAGCAACTCGGCGTCTGGGGCTTCCCCCATCCGTGGCTGGACATGTTCGTCCCCGCCCGGTCCGCCGAGTCCTTCGTCCAGGAGGTCCTCTCGCAGACCACCGAGGCCGACATGGGGCAGGGGCCCATCCTCCTCTACCCCTTCCGCTCCTCGGAGCTGACCACGCCCTTCCTACGCACCCCCAACGACAGACACGTCTTCCTCTTCTCGCTGCTGCGCACCGCCATTCCACCGACGCCGGAGAACGTCGCATCCCTCCTGCAGAAGAACCGCGCCATCTTCGACCGGCTCACGGCCATCGGCGGGAAGATGTATCCCGTGGATGCCTTGCCCTTGAGCCCCGCCGACTGGCGCCGCCACTTCCACCCAGCCTGGGAGCGGTTCGAGCACGCGAAGCGGCGCTACGACCCGGACCGCATCCTCACGCCTGGACAGGGCATCTTCTGATTGAAATTGCCCCGGTTTCGCGGGGTCCCACTCGCTGTGCGAAAAGGACCCCACGGTGCCGAAGACACGTCCTCCCTACGGCTCGGAATTCCGGCAACGCATTGTTGAGCTGCACCGTGCTGGCCGGTCCGCGAAGAGTGCTGGGTGTCTCCGAGAGCGGCGACCATGCCTGACGCACGCGGCGGCCCTCGAAGCGGTCCGTGGCAGACGCGCAGCTGAACGAGCGCATCCGCGCCATTCATGGCATGAGCCGTCAGACGTACGGGGCCCCCCGCATCCATGCGGAAAACGAAGTACCGGGCGGCGGCTTGATGGCGAACGCCCGGAGCGCTTTGTTGAACTGCGGGCAACTTCACTATCGCCAATAGCAACAAGAGCGCCGAGTACCGGGCGGACCAAGGAGAGAGTGCCGTGTCGTTATCCCCACGAGTCGCTGGCGCGGCCTTGGGCCTGTCTGCCGCTGCCCTCTTCGGGGTGAGCACCCCGATTGCCAAGCTGCTACTTCCTTCCAGCACGCCGCTGGTGCTCGCCTCCCTCCTCTATCTCGGTGGGGGTTTGGGCCTGACGGGTCTCGGCTGGCTACGCAAGCTACGACCGCACGCCCCAATTGAACGGGAAGCTCGCCTGTCGCAAAAGGATGCCCCCTTGCTCTTGGGGGTCATCCTCTGTGGAGGCATCTTGGGGCCCGTCCTGATGTTGGTGGGCCTGCAACGCATGTCTGGCGTGGCTGCCTCCCTGCTCCTCAACCTCGAGGGTCCCTTCACCATCCTCCTGGCGCTGCTCGTGTTCGGAGAGCACCTGGGCCGCGCGGGAGCACTCGCCGCCGCCTTCATCATGGCGGGCGCCGGGG
>NZ_VHLC01000177.1:0-8811 GCF_006547355.1 Myxococcus sp. AB036A
TGCCGGTGACGAGCAGCGGGTAGCGCAGCCGCTTGCCCAGGAACGCCGTGGACAGGTCCACGTCCTCCACGGACATTTCCGGCATCGCGCAGTGGACCAGCTTGACGCACTCCAGCAGGGTGCTGTTTCCACTGGGTTCGACGTCACCCGTCGAGCAAAGGTCGAGATGCGCGTCCTTGCGTCTGGCTGTGATGTCGTCGCCCATCTCGTTGAAGTCCGGTCCGCCCAGGTGCTACGGCGCGTAAGTGCCCGAATGACCGAGGTTTCCTAGCAAGCGCGGCGGGCAAGGCGCAAGCCAAAGGGCCCGGACGGTCATTCCCGGCGTGTGGGTGGACGCTGGCGCCTTGTGGGCGGTATGAGCGCCGCGTGAGCGCCCCCCCGACCCACGTGGTTGTCTTCCTGCACAGCGGCGACTACGACCGCGTGCACCAAGGCCTGTCCATCGCCGCCGCTGCCGTGGCCTCTGGCCGCAAGGCGGAGGTGTACCTCTTCTGGTGGGCCCTGGAGCGCTTCCTCGATGGGGCGCTCGACGACCCGGACTTCATGGGGCGCGATGACGTCACCCATCGCTTCGAGTCGCGTGGGATGCCCACGTTGCGCGCCCTCCTCACACACCTGACGGATTCAGGACGCTTCACGCTGGCCGGGTGCACGGGCTCGCTGGGAGCCCTGGGTGCGGAAGCGCGGGCGGATGCCAGTGGCATCGCCCTGTGGCTGGGCTGGAGCGCCATCCTCCAGCGCACCGCGGGCGTGACGGACCGCTTCTATCTCTAGAAGCGAGACGCCGCCTGCGGGGGTGTCCGGGCTTCAGATGCCCAGCTTGACGCCCACGATGACGGCCCGAGGTGCGTTGGGCCGGGCACCATAGGGACGGCGCGACACGACAACCTGCTCGTCCAGGATGTTGCGCGCGCTCAGGTACAGTTGCCCCCAGCGGGAGAAGTTCCAGCTTGCGTTGACGTCGAACGTCAGCAGCGCGTCCGTCAGCTCTTCCGGAGGCACCTCGCCCTGCCCCGCCTGCTCGCGCATGGCATCCACATAGAAGGCGCTCAGGGCCAGGCCGCCCCAGGACGTCTCCACGCCCGCGGTGGCGTAGAGCTGGTGCTGGGGCACGTAGGGCAGCTCGTCGCCCGCGCGCACGTTACCGAACTGCGGGTCCGCCGACTGGAAGTCCTCACGCAGCCGCGTGCGCGTGAAGGTGTAGGACAGCGAGACGGGGAACGTCACGCCCCCGCCCGGACGGAAGGTCTTCTCACCGAAGACTTCCAGGCCGTAGATGTAGGCCTTGCCCGCGTCCGTCTGCCGGTCGAGGGCATCGTTGAGGCAGCCGCTGGAGAACGTGCAGATGTCGGTGAGGTTCGAGTAGTCGTTGAAGAAGCCCACCGCCTCCAGCCGCTCGCCACGGCGGGTCCACCGCGCGCCGGCCTCGTAGTTGATGCTCTTCTCCGGCAGCACCGCGTCCGGCTGTCCGGGCGCCGGAGGCGAGAAGCCGCGATAGGCGCCCGCGAACAGGCCCAGCTCGCGCGTCAGTGCGCCGTAGATGCCCATGCCCGGCATGAGCACCTCCAGCGCGCCGCTCGACTCGGTGCCCGTCAGGTGGTTCCGCGACGCCGAGCGGATGATTTCCATGCGCACGCCCGGCGTCAGCACCAGGGGCCCCCAGCCGATGGCGTCCGTCGCGTGCAGGGCGATGGCGTGCGTGGAGTCCTTGTTGTCGGCCGTCGTGTACGTGGGCTCGCTGGTCCGCACGAGCTGGCCGCCCTGCATCAGGAAGGCATCCTCGGTGTGGAGGCGGCGGATGCTGTCGTAGTGGAAGCGCGCGCCCAGCTCGAGGTTGTGGCTCAGCGGCCCGGTGGTGGCCGTCCAACGGGCGATGCTCTGGAGGCCCTGGGACACGTAGGTGCGGTCGTTGGGGCCGATGAGCAGCGCGTCCTGGGACGACGACGAGTCCAGCTCGCCAGTGAGCACGCCGTAGTAGATGGCGTTGCGCGCGCTCGTGGGGTCCGCCAGCACGCTGGCGATGGAGGCGCCGCGGAAGCGGTTCACCTTGCGCCACGTCCGGCTCAGGTCATGCCGGTAGACGGACGTCGTCACGGCCAGCCCGCCCGCTTCGAGCTCGTGGCTGAGCACCACCTGCGTGCGGTGCCACTTCATGTGGTCCAGGGCGCTCGCGACGTAGCGGCGCAGCGGCGCGGCGGCGAAGTCCGCGCTGCTCAAGCCCAGGTACGTCTCGTTCGAGTCCTCGTCCGAGTAGCCCAGCTTGACCTGGAGCGTCTGGCGCACGGGGCCCTCGGGGACGAGCTGGTAGCTGCCCTTGGCCATCCACTCGTTGCGGGTGAAGCCCGTGTTGCCGCCAACGGTGTCCAGTTCCTTGAAGCCGTCACTGCGCAGGTGGACGCCTTCGAGCAGGAAGCCCGCGCGCTCGGTGCTGGCGCCGAAGACGCCGTGGGCCTTGCCGTAGAGGTACTCGCCGCCCGCCACGTCCAGCCAGGCGGACTCGGACGCGGGGATGTCCCGGGTGATGAACTCCACGGAGCCGCCCACCGTCTGCGGTCCCTGCTGGATGGCCGAGGGCCCCTTGAGCACGCGAATGCTCTGCATGCGCGTGGCCAGCGGGAAGTAGTAGGCCGCCGGCGCGGAGTACGGCGCGGGGCCGAAGAGGACACCGTCCTCCAAGAGGGTGACCTTCTTGCTGCGGTCCGGATTGACGCCGCGCAAGCCCACGTTCGGCCGCAGGCCGAAGCCGTCCTCGCCGCGGGAGTACACACCGGGCACCGTCTGGAGGATGGCGGCCGGGTCATCGCGCTCGAAGCGCTCCAACTGCGCGGGCTTGAGCACGTGGATGGAGCCGCTCGTGCGCGCCTCCGAGGTGCCCACCACCACGCTCTCGAATCTCTTCTCCACCGCCTCGGGTGAAGGCTCCAACACCAGTGGCTCGCCCGCGGCGGGCTCGGTGGCCAGCGGCGCGTCGTCCACGGGCGCCTGCGCGGGCTCGGTCTGCTGCGTCTCCGCGGCGGCGGTGTCCTGCGCCTGCGGCGCTTCAGGAACGGCGACGGTGTCCGGCGCCTGCGACGGCTCGGGAGCCACGGCGGCGGTGTCCTGCGCCTGCGGCGCTTCAGGAACGGCGGCGGCGTCCTGCACCTGCGACGGCTCGGGAGCCACGGCGGCGGCGTCCTGGGGCGGCTCGGACTGCGCCGCGGCCGGGGAGGCCCATGCCAGCAAGAGCGCCGGAAGTGTCCAGCTCCGCGCCCACATCAGCTTCTGCTCGAACAGTGCCATCTGAAGCGTTTCGACCTTGTCTGACCGGGATGTCCGACGACTCAAAAGCCAGGAGCCAGGGATGGAGGCCCGCCCGCGCGCGGACCGCCTTCCCCGGCTCCTGCTTCTACACTGCGTCAGCGATTACCGCTTCTCAATGGGACCGCCGATGACGATCTTTCCATCCGTCTGGATGGCGATGCCGCGAGCGGTCTCCTCGGTGGCCGCGGTCGCGACGTTGATCTTCGCGATACCGCCGGTGCCGAAGGTCGTGTCGAGGTTGCCATCGGTGGTGAAGCGCGCCACCACCATCTGGTTGTCGCCACCCTCGGTCACGAAGCCCGCCGCGTAGATGCGGTTGGTCGAGTCGAAGGTGACGGACCAGAAGCGGTCGTTCTCCGTGGTGGAGATCGGCGTGGCCTTGATGATGACCTCCTCCGCCGAGCCGTTCGTGGGGATGATGGCGAGGATGCCGTCGTCGTTCTGGTTGCCACCCGCGCGGTAACCCACCGCGGCGGCCCAGTTGCCGTCCGTCGACTTGGCCACGCCGAAGAAGGCCTGCTCCGGGCGGTCCAGGCTGAAGGTCTTGTAACCTTCCGGCGCGAAGGTCGTGTCCGGCTGGCCGTCCGGCGTCTGCACCAGGAGGAGGGCCTGGTTGTTCTGCGCGCCCAGGGAGCCGCTGCCCACGTGCAGGACGCGGTCGTCGTTCAGGATCACCAGGTTGCGGCCGCGGTCGTTGTCACCGACCAGGTCCAGCGCCACGGCGCCGCCCGTGCCCCACGTCGGGTCGAGCGCGCCCGTGGCGGTGTAGCGGAAGGACACCAGGTCCACCGTGCCGGAGGACGCGGAGCGGCCGTAGCCGGTCGTCACGTAGCTGCCGTTGGACTGCATGCCCACGGCGTAGGCCTCGGCCATGCCCCACTCAGGGTTGGTCTCGCTCTGGGCCTGGAACGGCGCGGACGTCACGACGCCCTTCCAGCCGAACGCGTCGTCCGCCTTGCCGTTGTCGTTCAGGCGCTGCAGCACGATGCGGTTGGCCGCCTGCGCACCCACGCCCGTGGGCATGGAGGTGTAGCCGGACGTCATGATCTTGCCGTCCGGCTGGATGAAGCCGTAGCGCATGCCGTCGTTCAGGTTGGACAGGTTGAGGACGCTGAACCCGTTGGGCGTCTCGGTCGAGCCGAACGTCGTGTCCAGCGCGCCCGCCGCCGTCAGGCGGGCCACCACGCGGTCGGTGTCCGCGCGCGTACCGTCCGCGCGCTTGTTGCCGAACAGCACGATGCGGTCCGTGCCGTCCACTCGCACGTCCCACAGCGAGTCACGCGTGCCGTCGCGGCCGGCGCCAAAGTCCACGTGCGTCACGCCGCCCGCACCGAACGTCGTGTCGTGCGTGCCGTCCTCGTTGAAGCGGACCACCGCGATGTCGCTGTCCAGCGCGCCGGTGCCCGCGTCAGGCGTCGGGTCCGTGCCCGCGTCCGTACCGGCGTCCGTGTTGGTGCCCGCGTCAGGCGTCGGCGTGGGCTCGTCGTCGTCGCCACAGCCCGTCATGCACGCCAGCGTGAGCGCCAACGCGGCTCCACGCACCAGGAAGCTACGGTGCTTCACCGTCTTCAACATGATGTTTTCCCCTCCTCAAGGAACTCGTCGAACTGCAAACGATAATCGTTATCAGTTTCTTCGTGTCCGCCTCGTACTCCGGAAGACCGCGACGGGTCAACACCCAACCTGTGGAAACCCGCACGTTTCCCCGGGCAAACTTTGAAGTTGATTGTCATTAACAACATCGGCGTGTTAGCGAGCCCGGACATGAACACCGAGTCATCGCGCCCCCTCTCCGTCCTGCGTGCGCGCGCCATCGCGCTCGCGGTGCCCGCCCTCCTCTCCCTGTCCGCGTGCAAGTCGGACAAGGTGACCCCGCAGGACGCAGGGACGGACAATCCGAACGACGCGGTGGCGGCGACGCGCGCCGCGCTGCTGGAGTCGTCCGGGGCCTGTGTGCTGCAGACGGCCCGTGAGTTCCAGACCGCGGCCACCGCGCTGGAGGGCGCCGTCGCGGCCCACGCGGCCACGCCGGATGCCACCACGCGAGACGCCGCGCGCGAGGCCTACCACCAGGCCATGGACGTGTGGCAGGTGGCGGAGGTGATGCAGTTCGGTCCCGCCGCGCCCCGCAGCCTCCCGGGCGGCGCGGAGATTCGCGACAACATCTACTCGTGGCCCCTGGTCAGCCGGTGCGCCCTCGAGGAGCAGATCGTCAACCGCAGCTACGAGTCGGAGAGCTTCGACAGCTCACTGGTGAGCCGCCGCGGCCTGTACGCGCTGGAGTACCTGCTCTTCTTCGAGGGCAACGACACCGCCTGCCCCGGCACCTCCGTCATCGTGTCCCAGGGCACGTGGGCGGAGCTGTCCGCGGACGAGCGGGCCGCGCGCAAGCGTGCGTACGCCGCCGTGGTGGCCGCCGACGTCCGCCGACGAGCGGACGCGCTGGTGAACGCGTGGGCCCCGGACCAGGAGAATTTCGGCCGGACGTTGACGACGGCGGGCTCCGGCAATGCCGTGTACCCCTCCACGCAGGCGGCGCTGAACTCCGTGAGCGACGCCATCTTCTACTTCGAGCGCGAGGTGAAGGACCTCAAGGTGGCACGGCCGCTGGCGCTGCGGGACTGCGCCACGTCGACGTGCCCCGAGCACCTGGAGTCACAGTTCGCCGCGCGCTCGAAGGCGAACATCCGGGCCAACCTGGTGGGCTACCGGCGCATCACGGAAGGCTGCGGCGAGAACTTCTCCGGCACGGGCTTCGACGACCTGCTCGAGGCCTCGGGCGCCGGCGCGCTGGCGGCGAAGCTGCGCGAGCGCAACGCGGCGGCGGCGGCGGGCATCGACGCTGTTCCGGGTGAAGACCTGGCGACGGTCCTGGCTCAGGACAAGGCCGCGATGCGTACGATGTACGACGTCATCAAGAGCGTGACGGACGTGCTCAAGACGGAGCTCGTCACCGTGCTGGACCTGGAGCTGCCCCAGTCCGTCGAGGGGGACAATGACTGAGGTGGCGTCCGGCGAGCGCCCCGCGTCCGAGCGCATCTGGAAGGTGCTGCTGGCGCCGCGAGACATCGCGGCGCTGGTGGCGTTCCGCGTGGCGATGGGGCTGCTCATCTTCGTCTCAGCGGTCCGGTTCCTCGCCTACGGCTGGGTGGACGTGCTGTTCACCGGCCCTCGCTTCCACTTCGCCTACTGGGGCTTCGGCTGGGTGCCCGCGCTGCCGGCGCCGTGGATGCACGCTGTCTTCGCGGCGCTCGCGATACTCGGGCTCTGCATGGCGGCGGGCCTCTTCTACCGCGTGACAGTGGGCCTGCTGTTCGTCGCCTTCACCTACGTCCAGCTCGTGGACGTCAGCAACTACCTCAATCACTACTACCTGGTGAGCCTGCTCCTCGGGCTGATGCTCGTCGTGCCAGCGCACCGGGCCTTCTCGGTGGATGCCTGGCGCAAGCCCGCGCTGCGAAGTGACTCGCTGCCCTCGTGGTGCACGCTGCTGCTGCGCTTCCAGGTGGGCGTGGTGTACGTCTTCGCGGGGCTGGCGAAGCTGACCGGTGACTGGCTGCTCCATGCCCAGCCGCTCAGCATCTGGCTGTCGGCTCGGACGAGCCTGCCCCTCATCGGCCCCATGCTCGACGAGCCCTGGGTCGCCTACGTCGCGGCCTGGTCGGGATTCCTCTTCGACACCACCATCGTCGCCTTCCTCCTCACCCGGAAGCTGCGGCCCTTCGCCTATGTGGTGGTGCTCGGGTTCCACGCGGCCACTTCCGCGCTGTTTCCCATTGGCATGTTCCCCTTCATCATGGTCACCGGGGCCCTGGTCTTCTTCGAAGCCTCCTGGCCACGGCGGCTGTACCACGCGCTGCGCGCCCGCCTCGCGCGGTCGTCCGTCGCGACTTCGGCCGCGTCAGAAACGCCCGCGACGCCCGCCCTGAGCGCTCCCGGCTGGAAGGGACAGGTGGCGCTCGGACTGGCCCTGACCTACGCCGTCATACAGGTCGCCATTCCGCTGCGCACCCACCTCTACGGCGGCAACGTGCTGTGGCACGAGCAGGGCATGCGCTTCTCCTGGCGAGTGATGGCGCGCGAGAAGAACGGCAGCGTGACATTCATCGTCCGCGACCCGGCGTCGGACCGGGAGTGGCACGTCGCGCCCAGCCAGTACCTCACCCGCCTCCAGGAGCGGGAGATGTCGGTGCAGCCGGACCTCATCCTCCAGTTGGCGCGGCACATCGCCCGGGACTTCGAGGCGCAGGGCAAGGGCCGCGTCCAGGTCCACGTCGACGCCCAGGTGTCGCTCAATGGCCGCCCCGCGGAGCTGTTGGTGGACCCGGACGTGGACCTCGCTCGGGAGGTGGACGGCCTCGCGCCCAAGCGGTGGATCCGCCCCGCGCCGGAATCGCCGCCCATCCGCTTGCGCTCTCCGCTGCGCGGCGCGACGGCCGAGCGCCCGTAGGAGCGTGTCGCGGTAAGGGGCAAGGGGCTGGGTGGAGGGTGCGCCGTTGCAGCCAGGCCCCCTGCCCCCTGTCCCGGGGGCGTGCCGTCCCCCGTCATTGCCGAGCCCTCGCGCTGGTTTACGTTTCCAGAGGGCCCCGCGGGGTCTCCGGAAACGAGGCGGCCATGGCGCTCCATTCTTCCTCTTCCCACGATACGGCCCGCGCTGGCCCAGACCGGCCAGCACTGCACGGCGGAGGCGGCTGGCACCGGGTGGGCAACGCGCTCAAGACGACCGTGCTGCTGGCCGGGCTCACGGCCCTGGTGCTCGTCATCGGCGACCGACTGGGCGGCCCGCAAGGCCTGCTCTTCGCCGGCCTCTTCGCGGTGGTGATGAATTTCGGCTCCTACTGGTTCAGCGACCGGATTGCCTTGGCCATCCACGGCGCCAGGCCGTTGCCCTACGAGCAGGCACCCTGGCTGCACGACATGGTGGCGCGGCTGGCCTCCCGCGCGGGCATGCCGAAGCCCAAGGTCTACATCCTCCCCACGGCGGCGCCCAACGCGTTCGCCACGGGCCGCAACCCGAGCCACGCCGCCATCGCGGTGACGGCGGGCCTGATGGAGCTGCTCGACCGGCGCGAGCTGGAAGGCGTGCTGGCCCATGAGCTGGGGCACGTGCGCAACCGGGACACCCTCATCGGCACGGTGGCGGCGACCCTGGCCGGCATCATCAGCTACGCCGCGCAGATGCTCTTCTGGTTCGGCGGCTCCATGCTCAGCCGGGGCGACAACGACGAGCGCGGCGGACTGGGCAGCGCCTTCGCCAACCTGGGCCTGCTGCTGGTGGCCCCCATCGCCGCCACGCTGCTCCAGCTCGCCGTCAGCCGCTCACGGGAGTACGGAGCGGACCAGACGGGCGCCGAGCTGGCGGGCGACCCGGACGCGCTCGCCAATGCCCTGCTGAAGCTGGAACGCGGCGCGGAGGCCATTCCCTACGACAGGGCCCCGGCCACCGCCCACCTCTTCATCGTCAACCCGCTCCACCGTGGCGGAGTCATGGCCCTGTTCTCCACCCACCCG
>NZ_VHLC01000178.1:0-8682 GCF_006547355.1 Myxococcus sp. AB036A
TCCCCACCCCGGCCCGCCCTTGTCCAGTACGAATACGCGACTGAAGTCCGCGCCCGCGTCCGACGAGTTCCCGGATGACGCCGCGCTCCCGCCGTCCGAGCGGACAGGCACCCAGGAAGTCACCGGCGCGCGGGAGTCCACCGCCACGCGCCTGACGGGCCCGTTGGGGCTGGCGGAGGGGGGCACCCGCACCCTCATCGCGCCACTGGAGGCGGGCGAGCTGCCCAACGTGGCCCAGATCAAGGGCCTGCGGTTGGACCAGATTCTCCTGCTCACCACCGGCGTCCTGGTGGTGCTCATCGTGGGCTTGCTGGCGGCGCTGTCGGTGGCCTCCACCAAGTCCCAGTTCGAGGAGACGGCGCTCGTCTCCAAGGAGCGCATCCAGGAGCAGGCGCGCGAGCTGGGCCAGACGGTGGGGCAGACCATCGCGCTCACCTCCGCCACCAACCTGCGCGACAACAACTACGCCTTCCTCGAAGAGGTGGCGGGCTCCATCGTCAAGACGAACCCCAACATCCTCCGGGTGCAGATTTTCGACCCGGACGGAGTCCGGATGGCGGACAGCGAAGGCGCCAGCGAGGACAAGGAGGACGTCGCACCGGTCCGTCGCGCCGAGCGCCGGCTGGTGAGCGCCTTCTACAGGGGGCAGCCCATCTCCGAAATCCAGGAGCCCATCGACTACGGCTCCAGCAGCGGCAAGGGGCTGGTCGTCATCAGCTACTCGCTGGGCGGGCTGCAGCAGCAGCTTGCGTCGCTGGAGCAGGACAAGCGCGCCACGGTGCGCGCCACCACGCTGCGCATGCTGGGGCTGGGGCTGGGCTTCGTGGTGCTGGCGGGCGTGCTGGTGGCCTACCAGAGCCGGCGCATCACCCGGCCGCTGGGCATGCTGACCGGCAAGGTGATGCAGCTGGCCGCCGGCAACCTGAGCGCGCGGGCGGGAACGGCGCAGGGCGCGGGCCGCGAGGTGGTGACGCTGGGCGTGGTGTTCAACCACATGGCCGAGCGCATCAAGGTGCTGCTGGAGGACGTGCGGGCCAAGGCGCAGCTGGAGCGCGAGGTGTCGCTCGCGCGCACCGTGCAGGAGACGCTGCTGCCGGGGCGCGAGGGCGTGCAGGTGGGGCCGCTGCGCATCGCAGGCCTGGTCGTCACCGCGGATGCATGCGGCGGCGACTGGTGGTTCCGGGCGGCCCTGGATGACCGGCGCATCGTCATTGGCATTGGCGACGTGACGGGCCACGGCCTGTCCACGTCGCTGGTGGCCACCAGCGCCACCAGTGGCTTCGCCTCGGCGATGACGCTGCGCGAGCCGTCGCAGGTGAACGCGCAGATGCTCATCACCGCCCTCAACGTGACGCTGGCCAACGTGGGCCGCGGTGAGCACCAGATGTCCAGCGCGCTGGCCGTCATCGACGTGTCCAACGGCTACATCGACTACGCGGCGGGCGCGCACCCCAGTCCGCTGGTGTTCAACAAGCGCAGCGGCCAGATTGCATCGTTGCCCGCGCGCGGCCCGCTGCTGGGCGCCTCCGTCGAATCCCAGTTCACCTCGCGTCAGGCCCAGCTGCGGCCTGGGGACGTGGTGGTCTGGTATACGGACGGCCTCACCGAGGCGCGCGACAACGCGGGCAAGCTCTACGGCACCCAGCGTCTGGCCGCCGCGGTCCAGGCGCACGCCCACCTGTCCGCGGAGGCGCTGCGTGACGCGGTGCTGGCGGACGCTCGAGCCTTCAGCGCCGGCCAGCCGCAGCGGGACGACATCACCGTCGTCGTGGCCGAGTTCAGCCCCGCCGCCTGACTTCCTTCTGGGACTCCACACGCATGCGACGCTCCCCACGACATCCCCGGTCGCGCCGTCTCACGCCGGCGCTCGCGCTGCTGACCACCCTGTGCGGCCCGCCCGCGCTGGCCCAGTACCGCCCGCCGCCCATGTCCGAATCCCAGCGGCTGGTGCGGGACGGCGAGGCGGCGCAGGTGGCCGCCAGCGCCGCCAGCGCCTCGGGTGACAAGAAGGAGGCCGAGGAGAAGTACCGCAAGGCCCTGGCCCTCTTCGAACAGGCGCTGACCGCCGAGCCGGGCTCCGTGGCCGCCGCCGCCGGCCTGGGGGCCAGCGCCAACGCGCTCAATGACTGGCAGCGCACCGTGGACCGGGTGCAGCCGGTGCTGACGGCGAACCCCTCGGAGCTGGCCCTGGCCTATCCGGTGAGCGTGGCGTACTTCAAGCTGCGCCGCTTCCCGGAGGCCGTGCCGCTGATGGAGCAGGTGGCCACGGCCGACAAGGCCGAACACCTCATCGTTCATTACTACCTGGCCAGCTACTACCTCTACGTCCAGCAGGGAGACGCGGCGGCCACGCGGCTGAAGCGCTACCTGGCGCTGCGTCCGCAGGCCCTGGCACCCAACGACTTCCAGATTCACGAGCTACTGGGCCGCGCCCACGTGCTGCGCGGGGATGCCGCGGCGGCGCGCGCGTCCTTCCAGCAGGCGCAGGCGGGCCGGCCAGAGTCGCCGTCGGTGCAGCTGGGCCTGGCGCAGGTGCTGGAGCTGGAGGGCAGGGCGGTGGAGGCGCGCACGCTGCTGGAGGGCGTCACCACGCGCTTCCCGAAGGCGGGCGATGCGCGCGAGAAGCTGGCCCGCCTGTACCTGGGCGCGGGGGACGTCGCGAAGGCGGACACGCAGGCCCAGGCGTTGGTGAAGCTGGGCAGCTCGCCCGCGGCGCACCTGCTGCTGGGTGACGTGCGCTTCGCCCAGAAGAACGCGGCCGCCGCGGAGGCGGAGTACCGCAAGGTGCTCCAGCTCCAGCCGGGCCTGGTGCTGGGTCAGATGGCGGTGGGCAAGGCGCTCCAGGCACAGGGCCGGCACGAGGAGGCCATCCAGTTCCTGGAGGGCGCGGTGCGCGCGGGCGCCAACAGCCTGGAGCTGTGGGCCAACCTGGGCTCGGTGAACCGGCGCGCGGGCCGCTTCCAGCGCGCGGTGGAGGTGCACCGGCGCGTGGTGGAGATGGCGCCGCGTCAGGCCCTGGGCTACGTGCTGCTGGGCGCGGACCACTTCGCCACCGGCCAGTGGGACCAGGCCATCGAGGACTACGCCAACGCGTTGCAGGTGGAGCCGGAACACGCCGGGGCGAAGCAGTGGCTGGCCCGGGCCCTGGCGCACCGGGCGCGGGACAGGGCGGGCACGGGACGGCTGGAGGATGCCGTCAGGGATTTGCGCCGCGCGTACGACCTGGACCGGAGCGCGCCCATGGCGCGCCGGCTGGGCGCCGCGCTGCTGGAGACGCGCGCCTACGCGGACGCGCGCAAGGTGATGGAGCAGGGCGTGGTGCTGCCCGGCGCCGCGTGGCGTGACAGCCTGCTGCTGGGGTACGCGCGGCTGGCCACGAACGATGCCCAGTCGGCGCTGGAGGCCTTCAATCGCGCGGCCACCCAGACGGAGGAGCCCGACGAAAAGGCGGAGGCCTCCGTCGGCGCCGCGCTGGCCGAGGTGGAGCTGGGGCAGGTGGACGCGGCGGTGCAGCGCCTCACCGCGGTGGGCCCGTCGCGCGCCGCGGCGCAGGTGGCGGGCGCCAACCTTCCGCGCGTGCTGGTGCGCCGGGCGCTGGTGCGCCTGGAGGCCGGAGACGCCGACGCCGCCGAGCGGGATTTGGACCTGGTGGACAAGCTGGGCACGGGCAACCGCAAGGAGCTGGTGCGGCTGGCCCAGTTCGTCCGCGGCCTGGCTCGCGTGGAGTCGGGGCGCCACGCGGAGGCGAGCGCGGCCATCACCAAGGCCCTGGCGTCCACGCAGCCCTGGGCCTGGCCCAACACGCGCGCGCTGGCCACCGCCTTCGTGCTCTACAAGAAGGGGCAGGTGCCCGCCGCGCGCAAGCAGCTGGCGGCGGCGGCGAAGAAGCCGATGCCCGGACAGCCCAAGTGGCTGACGGCGATGACGGGCGCGCTCCACCGTCGCGAGGCGTCCCAGGCGTACAATGCCGGCAACATGAGGGTGGCGGAGAAGGCCTTCAAGGCCGCGCTCGCCGGCAATCCGGACGACACGCAGGTGCAGCACAACCTGGCCTGCGTCGACTGGCGCAAGGGCCGCACGACAGACGCCGTGGAGGTGTGGCGCCGGCTGGAGTCGAGCGTGCCGGTGGCCGCGCTCAACCTTGGCATCGACGCGCAGGAGCGCCGCAAGGACGCGGGCGAGGCCGTGGAGGCCTGGCGCCGCTACCTGGCCGGCGGCAGCGGCCCGCGCATGGCGCAGGTGCGAGAGTGGAAGGAACGCCTGCAGAGTCTGCACGGCCTGGCCGAGCCCGCCTCGGGCGCGCCCGCGGACGCCACCGTGGAGGAGACCCCATGAAGACGTCACCTCGCTTCTTCCTGGCTGGCCTCGTGCTGGCCTGCACCCTGACGGCCAGCTCCGCGCTCGCGGCGCCGAAGAAGGCCACGCTGGGGGTGTTCCTCGCCACCACGCTCGCGGATGGCCAGGAGCGCTTCGAGTACGCGGAGGCCCTGGCCGCCCGGCTGACGGAGACCCTGGACACGCCCGTGGCCGCCAAGAGCTTCGGCCGCTACGAGGACTTCTCCCGCGCGGTGGCGGGCGGGATGGTGGACTTCGCGGTGGTGGATGCGTGGGCCGCGGTGCAGCTGGGCGCGAAGGCGAAGCCGGTGGCCTGGGCCTCACGCGCGGGTGACACGCAGCAGCGCTGGGCCATTGTCGCGTTGCAGCGCGGCGTGGTGAAGGACCTCGCCGGCAAGCGCCTGGCGCACGTGAAGGGCGCGGGTCCGGCGGACCCGAAGTTCGTCACCCACGTCGTGCTCGGCGGCGACCTGGACGCCCAGAAGCACTTCAAGCTGGCCCCCGTGCCGAACGTGGAGTCCGCGCTGAAGATGCTGGAGGCCAAGGGCGCGGAGGCGGCGCTCGTCCCGCTGGCGCACGTGCCCAAGGGCAAGGACGTGCGCGTGCTCTTCCGCAGTGGCCGGGTGCCGGGGGCCGTGCTGGTGGACCTGCGCAACCACGAGGCCGCGCTCACGGGCGCGCTGGGGAAGGTGGGCGCGGTGGCGCCCTTCGATGCCTTCGCGCGGCTCCAGGACAAGGACTTCGACGATTTCAGCAAGCTCGTCACGCGTGGCCCGCCGCGGCGTCAGCCCGTGCTGGCGGAAGGGGCGGAGCTTCACGTGGAGGCCGAGGTGCTGGTGCGCTCAGAGGAGCTGGGCCCCGCGCTTCCGTCCTTCGTTGGAGACCTCGCCGTCTCCGCGGAACAGCCAGACGACTGAACCTTTCCCGAGTTTCTAGAGAATGAGAGCCAGCGACTTGGCCCGGCGTTGTCTCTGGGGTAGCTTGAAAATGATGGCGTTGGTGTCCAGCCGTGAAACCGCGTTCCCCCGGACGCAAGCGCTGGCGCCGAGCCCGTCTCCGGGTCGTACGTACAGGACCTCGGGTGTCCATGCTCCACCCTTGGATGTGAGAACGATGCACTCGACTCTGTTCGGTGAGCCGCGGCTGGGCGCGGCGAAGGCGGTTGCCGGTCGCCGCGCCCTGCGCGCCGGCCTGCCTCTTTCCATCATGCTGTGCGTGCTGTCCCTCGCCGTCCCTTCGAGCGCGTCAGCGCAGGAGGCCGCGGAGGCAGAGGCTCCCGCCAAGGTGAAACGCCGGAAGCGGGTGGTGAAGCCCGCGGCCTCCGCGCGTCCCGCCGCGAAGACGGCGAAGAAGCCGAAGAAGCCCGTGAAGCCGCCCGTCGAGGACGCGGACGACCCGGAGATTCCCGTCCTGGGTGGCGGGCCTGTCGCGGATGAGCCGTCGCCCGCGAGCGCGCCGGCACCCGTGCCCACGCCGCCCTCCGCCGCGCCCCTGACGCCGGCCACGCCCCTGACGGCCGAGCCTGCCTCACCGCAGGCGCTGCCGCCGGTCGGCGCGGACTTCAACCCGTCGGACGCGCCGACGCAGCTCCCGCCGGCCACCGCGACGCTGCCCGCGCACCAGCCCGCGCCCGCGTCGAACATCCCCATCAGCGCGCCCTTCGCGGAGCCGACCCTGGATCGCCCCTTGCCGCCGCAGTCCGGGCTCGCGGGCCTGGGGGTGGACCCGCTGGACGGCGCCGACGCGCTGGAGGAGTCCGTCAACCGCGTGCTGAGCGAGGCGGTGGTGACCACCGCCGGCAAGCGCAACCAGCGCATCTCCGACGTGCCTCTCACGGTGTCCTGGATTCCGGCCGACGAACTGGAAGGCACCGGCCAGTTCACGCTGTGCGAGGCCATCCAGTACTTCCCCGGCATGGAGTGCCGCCGGGGCTCCATGCGCAAGGCGGCGGTGAGCGCGCGCGGCCTGGGCTCCAACTACCTGTCCAACCGACTGCTGCTGCTCCAGGACGGCCGTCCGCTGACGGACCCTTGGACGGGCCAGTTCTACGCGGACGAGACCACGCCGCTCACCAACCTCAAGCAGGTGGAGGTCATCCGCGGCCCGGGGTCCTCGCTGTACGGCTCCAACGCCTTCAGCGGCGTCATCAACGTCATCCAGCGCCAGCCGTCGGACCTCATCGAGAAGGGCAAGAACGTGGGCGCCGAGGCCCGGGTGCTGGCGGGCCAGGACCAGACGTGGCGTCTGCACGGCACCGTGGCGGGCCGTGGCGGTCCGGTGGAGGCGCTGCTGGGCTACTACGGCTTCGGCTCGGACGGCCCGCAGCTCTTCAACGACCCGCGCGTGGGCCGGGTGGACACCAACCAGGACTCGCTGGTGCACCAGGTCAACGGCAAGGTGCGCATCGGGCCCCTGGCGCTGGACGCGGACTTCACGGACGCGGAGATTGGCCGCCCGGGTGGCACGCACATCTCCACCGTGGGCAACTGCGGCCGCTGCCACTACACGCCGAACGACTCCGAGTCGGTGCAGAACTTCAACGCGTCCGCGCAGGTGGACCAGCAGGTCACCGACAACCTGCGCCTCTTCGGCCAGGCGTACGGCTTCTTCAAGCGCCGCGACGTGCTGATGGAGAACGCCTTCGGCGGCGACCCCACCCGCGCGCTGGGCAAGCGGCGCCGGCTGGGCGGCGAGGCGCGCGCGCTGTGGACGATGGGCGACCTCAACGTCACCTTCGGTGGTGACTTGAAGGCGGACGCCGTCAACGTGCCCAACGTCCTGCCCGAGCTGAGCATGGACGACACGCGGCAGACCATCCTGGGCGGCTTCGTGGACGCGGAGTACCGCCTCTTCAACCGGCTGGTGTTCGGCGCGGGTGCCCGTTACGACCGCTACCAGATTCCGGAGCGCGTCTGGCAGAATCGCACGGACCAGGTTTCGCCGCGCGCCAGCGTCGTGTTCCACGCGGTGCCGGAGTTGCTGACGCTGCGCACCAACTACGGCCGCGCCTTCCGGGCGCCCACGTTGGCGGAGCTGGCCATCAACCAGCAGATGTACGCGGCCACACTGGTGGGCAACTCCAACCTTCGCGCGGAGACGCTGGACACCATCGAGGCATCGGTGGATTTCTGGCCCTTCGATCGGAGGGTGCGCCTGACGGGTACGGGCTTCTACAATCTGGCGAAGAACTTCATCAACCAGCAGCTCGTCTTCGGCTCTGTGTCGCAGTTCCAGAACCTGGGCGACGCGCGGGTGGCGGGCTTCGAGCTGGAAGCGGCCGCGCAGATTCCGTCCATCAACTCGTCCTTCGACATCGCGTACCAGTTCCTCGACGCCAAGGCGCTGCCGTACGACGACGGCCCCCAGTCGCCGCTGGACTACGCGCCGGCCCATCGCATCTACGCGCGTGGCCGGACCAACATCGGCAAGGTCGCCTTCGTGGAGCTGTACGCGCTGCTGGTGGGCTCACGTTATGACCCGGGCTTCGAGGTGGACGAGACGACGGGCCTGCCCACCACCCGCGTGCAGCTGCCCAGCTACGTCACCGCCAGCGCGCGGGTGGGCTTCAACGTCTACGACGGCATCTCCGTGTCGTTCCTCGGCTCCAACCTCTTCAACGCGAAGTACGAGGAATCCCACGGCTTCCCAGCACCGCCTCAGTCGTTCTTCAGTGAAGTCAAGGTTCGATACTAGCCCTTGAGTACCGCCCCCCACCTGGAGGCCGGCGGCCTCCTGTTGATCGCAGACGAGACGCTTTCTCCGGCGCTGGTGGAGCAGGCGGCTCCCGTCCTTGCACAGGGCGGCATGGCGCTTTGCCAGGGGCCGGGGTCGCCTTCGGGGCCCCGGCGTCTGGTGCTCTTCGACGGGAAGTTGACGCCCGCGCACGCGGAGGCGCTGCGCGGCGAGCCGCCCGCGCTGCTGCTGGCGACGCGGGCCTCCGACGGACGTCCCTCCGCGTGGGAGGCGCGCCTGTTGGGGGACCTGCTTCGCGGCGCGCCGCTGTTGCCCGCGGGGGCATCGCGGCACCGGCTTCAGTCGGTGGCGGACATCAACGCCACCGGTGAGGCTGCCGCGCAGGCCGTCACCCAGGCGCGGGGTTCGCGGACGGCGGCGGCGCTGGTGGGCGACGTGGTGCACGAACTGGCGGCCAACGCGATGTGGGACGCGCCGGTGGATGCGCAGGGCCAGCACCGGTACGCGCACCGCCGCTCCGAGGTCCGAGAGGTGGCGCCGGAGGACGCGTGCGAGCTGTCCTTCGTGGTGGAAGAGGGCCGCATGTGGTTGGAAGTCGTGGACCGCTTCGGTGGTCTGCGTCCGGGGCCCTTCGCCCGGGCGCTGGGAGGGTGG
>NZ_VHLC01000179.1:0-7730 GCF_006547355.1 Myxococcus sp. AB036A
GGGCTGACGCTGCCGCCCACGGGCGCCGCGCTGGTGGATGAGGCCACTGCCCTGTCGCTCAACCCCGCGGGCCTGGGCTTCGTCAACGGCAGTCAGCTCTTCTACCTGCACGAGCGCAACCTCGTGCATGACGGCCTGGGAGACGGCGTCTTCCTGGCCACGCGCCTGCTCGGCCTGGGCCTGGGCGGCGCCATGGAGTGGATTCGCGGACGTGCGGAGCCGGACTACCGCCGCACGTCCCTGGGTCTCTCCCTGGGCACGCGCACGCTGCAGCTCGGCGGTTCGTGGCACGCCTACGGTTCTTCCAACCGGGACATCGACGCGCTGGACACCTTCGACGTGGGCCTCACGGCGCGCCCCATGCGGGCGCTGTCGCTGGGCGCGGTGGTGCGCGACATCAACGCCCCCACCGAGGGCACGCTGGCGCTGAAGCGGCAGTACAACCTGGGCGTGGGCGTGCGCCCGCTGGATGAGCGCTACACGCTGGGCGTGGACTGGCTCTTCTCCGAGGGCGCCTTCCGCCAGGGCCAGGCGACGTACACCGTCAACGCGGAGGTGATTCCGGGCCTCCGCCTGGGCGCGGGCGTGTCACACGGCTTCACCTCCGGGGTGCCCATCGCGCTCCAGGTGGCGGCCACGGTGGACACCTCGCACCTGGGCCTCACCTACGCGGCGGGCGGGACGAACGCGGGGCTGGACCACCTGATGGCGGTGCGCCTGTCGTCGGAGACCTACCGCTCCATCGCGCCGCGCGGCGGCGTGGTGACGCTGCTGGACTTGAATGACGCATTGAGCGGCGGCACCAGCCCCGTCCTCTCATGGCTGGGCGTCAGCGAGGCGGACCCGTACCTGCGGCTGACGCGGTGGCTGGACCTGGCCACCCAGGACGACCGGCTGGCCGGCGTGGTGGTGAAGATGGAGAGCCTGCCCGGGGTGAGCTGGGGCAAGGCGGAGGAGCTGCGTCAGGCGCTGCTGCGGCTGCGCGCGTCCGGCAAGCGGGTGATGGCGGTGGTGCTGTCCACGGACGACCTGGGCTACTTCGTCGCCTCGGCGGCGGACCGCATCTACGCGCTGCAGGAGTCGATTCTCTACATCAACGGCCTGGCCGTGCACCTCCAGACGTACGGCGGGACGATGGAGAAGCTGGGCGTGCACTGGGACGTGGCGCGGGTGGGCCGCTTCAAGACGGCCCCGGAGCAGCTCTCCCGCACCGAGCCCAGCGACGCGTCCTTGGAGTCCACGAACGCCTACCTGGACACGGAGTTGGCCGTCTACGAGAAGGCCGTGCAGGAGGGCCGCAAGGTGCCCGTGGAGCGGCTGCACGCGCTGTGGGCACTGGGCCTGCCCCACCCGAAGCGCGCGGTGGAGCTGGGGTTGATGGACGGCATCATCTCCTCGACGGAGCTCGACAAGAAGGTGGCGGAGCTGGTGCCGGGTGGACGCTTCAGCACCACGTACGCGCCGCGCGACGAGCGCGATGGCCGCTGGGCCCGCCGGCGCCGCATCGCCGTGGTGCCGGTGTTGGGCGACATCATCGGCGGCCGCAGCCGTGAGGACCCGCTGGGCTTCAGCCGCCTCGCGGGCGCGGAGACGGTCATTCGCGCGCTGGAGCAGGCGCAGTCGGACCCGAGCGTGGCGGCCATCGTCGTGCGTGTGGACTCGGGCGGCGGCGAGGTGCTGGCGTCCCACCTGATGTACGAAGCCGTGATGGAGGCGGCCAAACACAAGCCCGTCGTCGCCTCCATGGGGGACATGGCCGCGTCCGGTGGCTACTACGCCGCCATTGGCGCGCACGAGGTGTTCGCCCTGCCCACCACGCTGACGGGCAGCATCGGCGTCTTCTACATCAAGCCCGCCGTCGAGGGCCTGCTGGGCGGGATGTTGGGCGTGCACCAGGAGAGCCTGACCCGCGCGCCGCTGGCGGACATCCTGGACGTGTGGCGCCCCTGGACGCCGGAGGAGCAGGAGGCGGCCCAGGCGTGGGCGGACGCCTCCTACGACAGCTTCATCACCGAGGTGGCGCTGCGGCGGAGGATGGACAAGGCGAAGGTGGACGAGGTCGCCCGGGGCCGGGTGTGGAGCGGCCAGGACGCGCTCGCCCGCGGACTGGTGGACAAGCTGGGCGGCCTGCTGGAAGCGGTGGACTCCGCGCGGATGCGCGCCGGAATCCCTCCGGACGAGGAGCTGGACCTGGTGGTGATGGGCGAGGCGCGGGGCTTCTTCTCCGCGCTGGGCGGTGAGCCCGGGGTGCGCGCCGCGCTGTCCCTGCTGCCCGCGCAAGAGCCCGCCCTGCCCGAGTCCCTGCGGGCGCTGGCCCGCTCGGCTGGCCTGAATCTGATGTTGCTCCAGCCGGGCGTGAAGGCGATGTTGCCCTTCCAGATAACCGTCCGCTGAGGTCGTGGCGGCGGCCTGAATCAGCAGGTGGGAGGTCGGCCGGACGACACCGCGTGAAAAAAGCGGCGGCGCCGTCCCCGGCCTCTGTTACTGTTACCCTTGCACCCCGGACGGCTTTGGGCCGCCAGGGTGCTCCAGGAAACGGCGGTTCGGCCTGCTCGTCACCAGGGCCCCGCGTCCGCTTCCTGTCCCACGGCCTGAGTCACCTTGCGTCCCCGCCCTCCTCCTGGAGCGGCCGCCCGGGGCGCACACAGTCTGGAACGTTCATGAGCGAAAACCCCGATAACCGCGACCCACGTGATGCCCCCCCTGTTCCCGCCGCCCGCGCCGTGGCGCCGCCCGAGCCGGACGATGACGGTGGCGACGAGGGCGACGACGAGGGGCCCGACGACGGTGATTCCGGCGGGGGCGCACAGGGTGGCGCCCCCGGGCAGCCCGGCCAGGCCACCGGCCGCCGCCGCCGCCGTCGGCGCCGTCGCCGTGGCGCGCAGGTCCTCTTCACCCCGGATGGCCAGGCCTACCGGATGCAGCCGGGACCGGACGGCCAGCAGGCCCAGGTCTTCCTCACGCCGCAGGAGCTGGAGCAGTACCGCCAGCGGCAGGCGCAGCAACAACAGCAACAGCAGCAACCACCGCAGCCGGCGCACGGCGGCGGGGGCCAGCAGCACGCGCGCCACGCACAGCACGGCGGCGGCCAGCAGGCCTCGCAGCAGGCGAACCTGTCGCCGGTGGAGGGCGTGCTGGACACGGAGGCCAAGGGCCCCAACGCCTTCCTGCGCCAGCTCAAGCGCAACCTGCTGGCGGCGCCGGATGACCCGGAGCTGCCCAAGAATCTGGTCCAGAAGCTGCGGCTGCGGCAGGGCCAGTACATCACCGCCTTCGCGCAGATGCGGGGCCACAAGGGCGTCATCCAGAAGGTGGACACGGTGGACGGCCGGCCGCTCGATGGCGCGCCGCGGCTGCCGCACTTCGCGGACCTGACGTCGGTGGACCCCACCGAGCGGCTCAAGCTGGAGAACGGTCACAAGGAGATGGTGACCCGGGTGCTGGACCTCATCTCCCCCATTGGCAAGGGACAGCGCGCGCTCATCGTCGCCCCGCCCAAGACGGGCAAGACGATCATGCTCCAGCGCATCGCCCAGGCCATCCTCTCCAACCACCCGGAGTGCCACGTCATGGTGGTGCTCATCGACGAGCGTCCGGAAGAAGTGACGGACATGCGGCGGAGCATCAAGGCGGAGGTGCTGGCCTCCAGCTCCGACCGCCCCACCGCGGACCACCTCAAGGTGGCGGAGCTGGCCCTGGAGCGCGCGCGCCGGCTGGTGGAGTCGGGCAAGGACGTGGTCATCCTCCTGGACTCGATTACGCGTCTGGCCCGCGCCTTCAACAAGGAGGTCGACAACTCCGGCCGCACCATGTCCGGCGGCGTGGACAGCCGCGCCCTGGAGCGCCCCAAGCGCATCTTCGGCGCCGCCCGCGCGACGGAGGAGGCCGGCTCGCTGACCATCATCGGCACGGCGCTCATCGACACCGGCAGCCGCATGGACGAGGTCATCTTCGAGGAGTTCAAGGGAACGGGTAACTCCGAGGTCACCCTGGACCGCCTCCTGGCGGAGAAGCGCGTCTTCCCGGCCGTCAACATCGCCCAGTCCGGCACGCGCAAGGAGGAGAAGCTCTTCACCCTGCGCGAGTACGAGAAGGTGAAGAAGCTGCGGCAGATGCTCTTCTCCGTGAAGCCGGTGGAGGCCATGGAGGCGCTCGTGAAGCGGCTGTCCCGCTACACGTACAACGACGAGTTCCTCGACGAGCTGTAGTCCCCCGCTTCGGGAGTGGTACGGCGGGCCCGGGTGTGCGTTAAGGTGGCGGCATGATTCAAGGCTCGGGCCGCTGCCACTACCACCCGGAGCGCGCCGGCCTCGGCGTCTGCGTGGAGTGCCGGCGTGTCATCTGCCGGGAATGCACCACGCAGTTCGAGGGCATCAACCGCTGCGCCAGTTGCCTGGACCAGCGCCTCAAGGCGCTGGAGGGCCCGGGTGAGCGCCGCGAGTGGTCGGCGGGCAACGTGGTACTGGCGCTGATGAGCGTAGCGCTCGTCTTTGGCGGCATCCTCCTGCTGGCCCAAGTGGCGGCGAGCTAGCCCATGGCCGTCTCCGCGCTCGAACTCCGCCCGCGCAACGCGGTGGCCTTGATGGACGCCGCGCTGCGCCTGTGTACCCGCAACGCGGGCGTCTGGGCCCTCACCCTGCCCGGCGGCGCGGCCGTGGTGGCCGCCATGTTGTACCTGGCGGAGTCGGTCCGCATGGGCTGGCCGCTCGTGGTGCCTTCGCTGCTGCTGACGCTGGCGTGGTTCCTCCGGGGCCTGGGCCAGGGCGCGACGTGCCATTACGTGCAGGAGCTGCTGCTGGGCACCCAGGGCGAGCCTTCCGCGTGGGCCTCGCTCAAGGCCGCGCTGGGCCGGATGCCCGCGCTCTTCATCGCCGTGGCGTACATGCTGGGCCTCAACACCCTGGTGGTGATGGTGACGGGAGGCCTCGGCTACATCCTGCTGCAGTCCCATGGGGTGGGCTACGCGGCGGTGATGCAGGGGCGAGGCAGCCCGCTGAAGCTCTACGGCACGTGCTCACGACTGCTGGGCCCGGCGCGCGGCACCGCGCTGTGGGTCCGCGCCCTCATGTCCGTGCAGGTGCTGGCCTTCTTCAACCTGCACATCGCCTTCAACTTCCTGCTGTTCCTGGGCCGCAAGCTGGTGGGCGTGGACCTGACGTTCGCGGAGCGCTTCGCCTCGCTGGACAACGGCCAGTGGCTGATCTTCCTCGCGGTGACGACGTTCGCCCTCTTCGAGCCGGTGCGCGCCGCGACGGCCACGCTGCTGCTGGTGGACGGGCGCGTGCGTCAGGAAGGGCTCGACCTGCTGGCCAGCGTCCAGCAGCTTCCGTCCCGGGATTTGGGGCGTCCGCTGCCTCCGCCGGGCGCGACGCGTGGCGCGGCGATGCTGGCAGTGGTACTGGGCCTGGGCCTGGGCCTGCTGACGGCGGCGCCAGCCCATGCCCAGGATACCGTGGACGCGAAGCCCCTGGCCCCCGCAGAGGCGCTGCGGCGGCTGGGCGAGGTCACGGAGGCGTGTGAGGCTTCGGCGGATGAGGACTCCGCGGACCTGTACGCGCCCCTGGAGTCCCTGGGGCCCGCCGAAGCCGTGAAGCTGGACCGCTTCGTCCGCCGCGTGGAGCGGCAGGCCTTCGACGAGGAGGACTGCGACAAGGCCCGCGCCACGCTGACGCAGGGGCTCACCACGATGGGCGCCACCGTGGACGCCCAGGCCCGAGCGGATGCACGCGCCGCCGCCGCGCGGGCGAAGGACATCCTGGCCCGGCCCGAGTTCGCGGAGGCCGCGCCCAAGGCGGAGAAGGACGCCCCCGAGCCCGCGGCCCCACCCGAGACGCCAGGCTGGTGGCAGCGCTTCATCGACTGGCTGGGGGAGCAGCTGAAGAAGCTGTTCGAGCGGGAGCCGGCGGAACCGCGGAAGGAGACGGCACAGCCCCTCCTAAGCGGCATGAATGTGGCCAACGTGCTGGTGGTGGTGCTGGTGACACTCACCCTCGCGGTGCTGGGCGTGGTGCTGCTGCGGGCGCTGAACCGCGACAAGCGCCGCGCGGGCGACGAAGGTGTGCAGGTGTCCACGGTGGACGCGTCCACGCTGGCGGGGGACGCCCACCATGCGCTGTCACGCCCTCCCGAGGGTTGGGCCCACCTGGCGGACGAACTGGCGGCGCGGGGGGCCTACCGCGAAGCGGTGCGCAGCCTCTACCTGGCGCTGCTGTCCCGGCTCCACCGCGACGGCGCCATCCTCTATGACGAGACGCTGAGCAACTGGGACTACCTGTCTCAGTTCCGGGGCCGCGCGGAATGGAAGGCCCCCTTCCGAGAGCTGACGCGGCGCTTCGACTTCGCCTGGTACGGCAACCTGCCGGTGGGCGTGGACGGCTACCGCGAGTTCCGCGCGCTCACCGAGCCCCTGCTGGCCGCGCCGTCACGCCCGGAGGTGGCCGGTGCGTGACCGTTTCCCGCTGCTGGTGGTGGGGGGCCTGCTGCTCACCGCGGTGCTGGCCACCTTCCTGGTCCGAGGCGCCCGGCGCAACACGTTCGCGGACACGCTGTCCACGTATCGCGCGCAGGAGGACGGCGCGCGGGCCCTGTTCCTGCTGGCCCAGGAGAGCGGCTTGCCGGTGACGCGCCGCATGGCGGACCTGCGCATCGTGTCCGGACTGGGCACGCCGGTGCTGCTGGCGGTGGAGGTGTCCGGCGCCTACGAGGACGACCCGGACCAGACGGCGCTGGCCGCCGAGCCCGACGCGGGCCTGGCCGACGAACACGTCCCCCGCACCGGCTTCAACGCCTTCCGCGCGGCAGCGCTGGACGACGATGAAACCGAGCAACTGCTGAAGCACGTGCGCGAGGGCGGCAGCGCCATCTACGTGCCGTGGGGCTCACGCGAGAACCCGGTGCTGCAAGCCTTGAACGTGAAGCTCTTCAAGGCGGACACCACCCTTCCCATGCGCACGCTGGTGCCGCCCCAGCCCACGCCGTACACGCTGGGCGTGGAGCGCGTGGAGGCGAAGGTCCAGGCCTACCTGGAGCTGCCCCAGACGGCCGTTCCCGTCCTGGAGGATGAACGGCTGGGCATGTTCGTGGCGGCGGTGGTGCCGTACGGGCAGGGCCGCGTGCTGGTGGTGGGCGCCCCGGAGCTGGCGATGAACCAAGCCCTGGCGCGCGCGGACAACGCGCAGTTCTGGCTCAGTGCCCTGGCGTCAATCGGCCCCGGCCCCATCGAATTCGATGAGTTCCACCACGGCTTCACCAACGAGCGCTCGGTGGTGGACTTCGCGCGCCGCTACGGCCTGCACTTCGCCGTGTTGCAGTTGCTGCTCGGCGTGGCGCTGTGGTCGGTGTCACTCAAGCGCTTCGGCCGGCCGCGGCCCCCGCCCGAGTCCTCGCGCGTGGGCGCCACCGACGCGCTCTTCGCCATGGGCCGGCTCTATCGCGAGGGCCGGCACCACGGTTTCGCCGCCCAGCTCATCCTCCGGGGCCTCACCCAGGACCTGGCCCTGCACGCGGGCCTGCCCGCGCATGCGTCCGCGGACGCGGTGACCCACGGCCTGCGCGAGCGTGGCCGCGCGGACCTGGCGCAGGGGCTCGAGGAGCTCACCACGGACAGCCGCGCGGTGACGCGCGACACGGACCTCCAGCAGCTCGCAGAGCGCGCGGCGCGGCTGCGACAACGCCTTCATTCCGCCGGCGCCGCCCGGCCCAGCCCTCCCGAAACGACATGAACGACACCC
>NZ_VHLC01000017.1:0-115281 GCF_006547355.1 Myxococcus sp. AB036A
TTCATGGGGCGGGGGGGCCACGGCGCGGTGGAGGCCGTCGAGCAGTCCGTCGCGGACGGTGCCCAAGGTGGGCAGCGCGTGGGGGACGGGACGCACCACGGGCAGCCGCGCGGTGTTCCACGCGAGCATCCCGCCACGCAGGTTCATCACGCGGGTGAAGCCCAGGGTGACCAGGCTGGAGGCCGCCTTCGCCGAGCGCGCCCCGGAGCGGCAGATCAGCACCACGTCCGTGTCACGCGGCCAGGCGTCGACGACGTCCGGCACCGTGGCCAGGGGGACGTGCCGGATGCCCGCGACGTGGCCCAGGATGCCGTCGAGCTCGGCGGCCTCACGCACGTCGACCAGCGTGAGCTCGGCGGGCAGGCACGCCGCGAGCTGTCCCACCTCCACGTCGCGGTAGCCCGCGGGATGGGGCGTGGCGGTGTCGCAGAGAGGATGCATGGGGGCTCCGCGTGACTTCAGGCTTGGAGGGAAGGTGAGGGCGGCGTGTGTCCGCAGGCCCGGTTGGCGGGGACGGCCACGTCCAGCTTCCGGGGAGGTGGGAGCTGGAGCGCGTTCATCAAGACGATGAAGTCCGCGCGCGTGCGTCCGGCCAGCCGGGGGTTGTGCTGCTTCTCCTCGCCCACCGTGGACATGGCGTGCCCGGCGTAGTCGTGGCCGGGGTAGACCGCCGTGTCGTCGGGCAGGGTGAAGAGGAGGCGGGTGATGGCGTCGTAGAGCTGGCCCGGGTCGCCGTTCTGGAAGTCCGTCCTTCCGGTGCCGCGGATGAGCAGCGCGTCTCCGGTGAAGAGGCGGCGCTCACAGAGGAAGCTCAGGCTGTCGTCGGTGTGGCCGGGCGTCTCGAGGACACGGACTTCGAGGCCGCCCACGCGCACGATGTCTCCATGGTTCACCGCCCGGTCCACGCAGGGCGCGCCGCGGCTGGAGGCCACCACGGTGGCGCCTGTCCGCTCGCGGAGCACACCCGCGCCGGTGACATGGTCGGCGTGGACGTGCGTCTCCAGCACCACGGACAACGTGAGGCCCAGCTCCCGGAGGAGCTTCAGGTCGCGCTCCGTCTGTTCCAGCACCGGGTCGATGAGCGCGGCGGCGCCCGTGGCCTCGTCGGCCAGGAGGTACGTATACGTCGAAGTGTCCGCGTCGAAGAGCTGGCGGAAGAGCATCGTTCGCCTCCGTCGGAGTGGGGTGCGAGGCCGTCATTGCCAGTGACGTGCCAACAGGCCGGGAGGGGCTCGTGTCGAGGGGATGGGGGCGCCGTCACCGCGGAAACGGACCCTGCGGGCAAGACGGCATGCTTCAAGCGCGCCGTCGTGAAACGCACCTGAAACAGGCGTGAAACGTCGTTTGAGGGCCATGCTCGTGGTGTTTCGTGGCCGACGCCCGCCCGTCGCTCAGCGCTCCGCCGTCGCACCCAGGTCGCGCAGGCGCCGCCACAGCGTCACGCGGCTGACGCCGAGCAGGCGCGCGGCCTCGGAGCGGTTTCCGCCTGCCTGGGCGAGCGCGGCGCGGAGCCGCTCCGGCTCCAGCGAGGCATCCGGAGGAGGCTTCGTCACGGGAGCGGCCTGCCGCTGCTCGGAGAACTCCGGTGGCAGGTCCGCCTCTCGGACCACCGGGCCTTCGCCAATGACATAGGCGTATTCCATCACGTTCCGCAGCTCGCGCACGTTGCCGGGCCAGGGGTGCTCCTCCAGCAAGCGGCGGGCACCAGGCGAGAAGCGCTCCACGCGGCGGGCGCCTCGCTGGTGCAGCTCCTCCAGGAACCGCAGGGCCAGTGGGAGGATGTCGCCTCGTCGCTCCCGCAGCGTGGGCAGGAAGAGTGGCACCACGCGCAGGCGGTACATCAAGTCCGCGCGGAAGCGTCCCGCCTCCACTTCGCGCCGCAGCGGCCGGTGCGTGGCGGCGATGATGCGCACGTCCACGGGCACGGGTTGGCGGCCTCCCACGGGGATGACGGTGCGCGTCTCCAGCACGCGCAGCATCTTCGCCTGGAGGTCCAGGGGCATCTCCGCCACCTCGTCCAGGAACAGCGAGCCCTTGTCCGCGAGCCGGAAATGTCCTGGGCTGTCGCGCACCGCGCCCGTGAAGGCGCCGCGCACATGGCCGAACAGCTCGCTCTCCAGCAGGTTGGGCGGCAGCGCCGCGCAGTTGATGGCGCGAAACGGCCCGCGCGCCCGTGCCGACAGCGCATGCAGCGCGTGCGCGATGTGCTCCTTGCCGGTGCCCGACTCCCCGCGAACGAGCACGCTGGACTCGGTGCGGGCCACCTTCTCGACGATGCGGAAGACGCGCCGCAGCTCGGGCGCCTGGGTCCACAGGCCGTGGAACAGCTCCGCGCGACCGTTCGTCTCTTCCGCCGCGTCAGGCGAGACGAGCAGGGCCCACCCGGATGCCCGAGGCCCTCGCGCCAGGGGGACGGCGCGCACCCTCACGGGCTTCGAGCGCCCACCCACGCGCAGGCGGGCGGAGGCCTCACGCCCGTTCTTCAGGAGGGCGTCCAGCGGCTCCGTGCCATCAGTGCGCCCCAGGACCTGCGCCAGCGGCGTCCCTGCGCGCAGCGTGCCGCCCAGCAGGGCTTCGAGCGCGGGCGTGAGCGCGGTCACCTTCCGCGCGTCGTCCACGAGCAGCACGGGGCCCGCGAGGGCATCCAGGGCGGGGAGCGCGAGGTGGGAGGTGGGCATCGTCGGTGCATAGCCCGGCTCCCGGCGTCTTATGCAAGGCCCCGCATCATGAATGCCCAGTAGAGGCGTGGCAGGCCGTACTTCTTCAGCAGCCACATGTCGCGCCGCTCCTGCATGGTGTCGATGAAGGGGATGGTGGGCGCGGGCTTGCCGTCGTAGTCGAACTCGGCGAGCAGCAGGCGCCCGTAACCGGTGGTGAGGGGGCAGGACGCGTAGCCGTCATACCGCGCGGGCAGGGGCTGGCCCTTCATGCAGGCCAGGAGGTTCTCCACCAGCACCGGCGCCTGCTTGCGGATGGCGGCGCCCGTTCGGCTGGTGGGCAGGTCCGACGCATCGCCGAGCGCGAAGACGTTCGGATGGTCCGGGTGCTGGAGCGTGTACTTGTCCGCCTTCACCCAGCCGGCATTCGGACCTTCCCGCCAGGACAGCGGGCTGCGCTTGATGAAGTCCGGCGCGCTCTGCGGCGGGGTGACGTGCAGCATGTCGTAGGCCAGGGTGAGGCGCTCCGTCTGCCCGTCGCGCGTGGCCTGGAAGGTGGCCTCGCGCCGCTCGCCGTCCACGGCGATGAGGTCATGCTGGAAGCGGGGCGTGATGCCGTAGCGGTGCACCACGCCCTCCAGCACGGAGGCGAAGGGCTTCACGCCGAAGATGGTCTTGGCTCCGGAGCCGAAGACGACGCTGGTGCGCTCCATCACGCCGGTGCGGCGGAAGTGGTCCGCGGCCAGGTACATGATTTTCTGCGGGGCCCCGGCGCACTTCACGGGCGTGGAGGGCTGGGTGAAGAGCGCGGTGCCGCCCTGGAAGTTCTGGAGCAGGCGCCACGTCTTGGGCGCGAGCTGGACGTCGTAGTTGCTGCTGACGTGCGGCGTCTTCAGCGCCTCGCGCAGGCCCGCGACCTTGTCCCAGTCGAGCTGGATGCCAGGGGCGACGACGAGGAAGTCGTAGCCCAGGCGCAGGCCCCCGCGGGTGAGGACCTCCCTCGCCTCCGGGTCTATCTCCGTGGCGGCGTCGCGCACCCACTTCACGCCGTGCGGGATGAGGCGGGACTCGTTGCGCACGGTGTCCTCGACGCGCGCCTCCCCGGCGCCCACCAGCGTCCACAGGGGTTGGTAGTAGTGGTGCTGGGAAGGCTCGAGGACGGCGACGCCCTTCTGCCCGGCGCGCGCCAGCCGGGCGGCCACCGAGATTCCGGCGGTGCCACCTCCGATGATGAGGACGCGATGGTGTTCGCGTACCGGCACCACCACGGGGCTGGACGGCGTCACCGAATCCCCGCGGTCGAAGTCCTCGCTCGTCTGCATGTCGCGCGCTCCCTTGTGACGCGTGAAACGGGCAGGAAGCCCTAGCAGGGCGCATGCCACACTCGTCCCCGAGGGCAGGCCCCGGGTGACGAGGTGAACATGTTGTTTCCCGACCGTTTCAGCGTGTTTCAGGGAGCGCGGGCCGCGGGCCCTACTTCCCGAAGAGGCCGCGCAGGCGCTTCTTCGCTTCGTCCTCGGCGCGCTTCTTGGCCTCGGCCTCCAGGCGCGCCTTCTCCTCGGCGGCCTTGGCCTCCAGCTCCTTGCGCTTGGCCTCGGCTTCGGCGCGAAGCTTGTCCTCGCCGCCTTCGATGATGCCCTGGACCTGCTGGCCGCGCTCGCCGCCAATCAGGTTGCCCGCCAGCGACGAGGCCGCCAGCTTCGCGATTTGCGTCACCGCTGGCTTCACGTCCAGGCTGGTGACCTCCGGCTTCCACGCGGGGCCCGTCAGCTTGAGGCCCACGGGGATGGCGGCCGGCGGCGTCACCTTGCCCAGCGTCAGCGTCTTCACCGTGGACGGCGTCAGCGACACGGAGCCCGTCAGGTCCAGCGAGCCATCCAGCCGGATGCCGCCGTCGAAGCTCAACTCCGCCTCCGGCCGCGCCCACGTCAGCGGCTTGGAGAGCTGGGCCACGCCGTCCTTGATTTGAACGCTGAAGGGCAGGTCACCGCCCAGCTTCGTCACCTGCTCGTTCTTCAGGCCCTTGGTCGCGATGGGCAGCGCCTTGGCGAGCGGCTCGGACACCGCGGCCACCAGGTCCTTGCCCAGCAGCTCGCCATCCAGCAGGTCGCCGTTGATGCCGCCGAGCAACGTCTGCTTGAGCTTGTCGGGCGTGTAGCCCACGCCCTTCACGTCCACGTTGCCGTTGAACTTGCCCGTCACGGCCTTCTGCGGCGTGAATTGCGTCAGCGCCTGCTCCACCGCGACGCCCTCCACCTTCACCTTCGCCTCGAAGGGGCGCTGCTCCGGCAGCGGGCCCAGGCGCATCGTGGTGCCGTCCGCGACGATGCGTCCGCCGTAGACGCCCGTGGAGAACTTCTCCACCGTGATGAGGTCGTCGGTCATCTTCACCACGCCCGTCACCTGGGTCATGGTCATCTCCATGTAGCGCAGCGTGCCCACCGCGAAGCGGATGTCGCCCCGGTAGCCGTTGAAGCGCGTCGGGTCATCCGACGGCGGCTCCTCCGGCGGCGGACCGCCGCGCGCCTGGACTTCCTCCTCGCTCATCATCAGCGCGTCCGCGTCCAGCTTCTGGCTCTTGAGGTCCGCGGAGAACGTCGTCGTCTGCTTCTTCCCCGCGCCCGCGAGCGCGAAGGACGCGCTGCCCGTCATCGTGTCCTCGAGCACGTTCGCGGTGAGCTTGGGGATGTCCACCTTCATGCCGGAGCCCTTGCCGGGCGCGTAGGTGCCCGCGGCGCTCAGATCCATCCGCTGTCCCGGGGCCTTGTCCACCAGCAGGCCGGGCCGCAGGTCGATGCCGCCCAGGTCCGCCTTCGCGTCGAAGCGCAGGGCGCCGCCGGTGGCCGCCGCGCCGGAGACCCGCGCGGAGAGCTTCATCGCGCCGCCCGCGTCCTTGGTGAGCTGGGCCGGCACGCGCAGCCGCACGGGCGTCAGGTCCACGTTGACGTCGATGGCCTGGGCGTCCTGCGTGCCGCTGCCGCGCACGTCCAGGCCGATGGGACCGGCAATCATCCCGTCGAGCTGCTTGCGCAGCGGCGGGTAGTACTCGGCGAGCGCGGCCGGGTCCAGGTTGCGGCCCGTCAGCTCGAAGCCCTCCACCGCGGGCTTGTCGGTCAGCAGGCCCTTCACGCTGCCCTTGCCGGTGATGCTCGCGGGGCCCAGGTCCACCTTCAGCTTGTTGAGCGCCAGGTCACCCGTGGTGATGTCGCCCGCGACGTCGGTGTCCATGACGACGTCCAGCGCCTTGCCGCCCTCGGAGCCGGTGAAGCTCAGGCCCAGGGCCTTGATGATGCCCACCAGCTTCGTGGGACCCTGGCCGCCGGGGACGGCGCCGCCCAGGTCCGCCTGCCAGTCCGCGTCCAGCGTGCCCGCCCGCAGGCCGATGTCCGGCGGCAGGAAGGGGCCCAGCGGGGCGAGGTCGATTTTCTGAGCCTTCAGCGTCACGCGCTCGGGCGTGGGGACCAGCGTGGCCGGCAGCGGCGCGGCGTGGAGGGACACCTGGAGGTTCTGGGTGTCCGCGAGCACGGCGGCGGCCAGGTTCACCACCAGCGGTTTGCCCACGCGGAGGTCCTTCACCTCGATGTCCAGGTCCTTCACGCCCAGCTCGCGGGCTTGTTCTCCGGCGCCGCGGTCCACGAAGCGGATGGCGCCGTCGGTGAGGGCCGCGCGCTCCACGTGGACGCCGGAGAGGTCCATGGGCTGGGACGCTTCAGCGGGAGCCTCCTCTTCCTTGGGCTGCTGTTCTTCCAGCCGCTGGAGCAGGCGCTGCACGTTGGTGGTGCCGTCGGCGAAGCGGACCAGGTTGACGGTGAGGCCGGAGACCTCGGCGTTCTTCACCTGGATGTCCTTGCCGCTGGAGGACAGGAGCGGGCCCGCGGCGACGCGGACGTCAATCAGGGCCAGCTGGGCCAGCGGCAGGTCTTCGCCTTCGGCGGGGCCGACGGTGACGTTCTCCACCTGGGCGCCAAGGGTGGGGAAGAGCTTGGTGGAGATGTCCCCGATTTCGATGGGACGTCCCAGGAGCTGGGAATAGGTGGCCGCCTGGTCGCGAGCCGTCTTCAGCAGGATGGCGTCCAGTCGCCAGAGCGCCACGGCCACGATGATGACGAGGATCGCGAAGACTCCTCCAAGGACATAGGGCCAACGGCGATTCTTCTTCACCACGGTGTCGGACATCGCTTGAAACCTCCTCCAGCGAGCGGGCCGCAGGCGCCGGCCTGTGCGGTACCCGACGGGCAGGCAGACGCTTAGCCCAGCCCAGGCTCGTCCGCACGCGTCAGACGCGCCAGCCCGCAGCGGGACAGCAGCATGACAGTTCTGCCCAAGACGACGCTGGAGGCGGGGAGAAATGCACGGAGGCGTACAAATCGAAGGACGGACGGCCGCTCTGGGAGCACGAAAAAAGGGGGCACCAGCCGGCTCCTGGTGCCCCCTGCCACTCGACAGTTCTCCGATGTGGGCATTCGGCGCCAGGAAGGGAAGGGGGCCAACGCCATCCCGGTTGGCCCCTGGGGCCGGCTGCGCCGAGGGCGGGCAGGCGCTTAGTGTTGCACGGCGAGGATGCGCCAACCTCGCGTGTCGACGGCATAGAGCGCGCCCATGTCATTGGGGACTGCCTGAGCGCCGCAGGCCTGGGGCGACAGGACGATGCTGACCAGGACGACGCCCTCCTGGTAGGGGGCCGCATAGACGTCGTACGACTCGCGCCGGTACAGGCACTCCCTGCCAGGGTGAGACGGGGTCGGCGCCTTCTTGTCCCAGGGATAGAAGTCCTCCATGGCGAGCTGGATGGCTCGTGCCATGTCACCTGGAATGCTGCGCAGCCCTTCTTCGGGAATGCCCGTGGGAGGAAATGCGAAACGAGCAGCTTCTTCCGGTGGCGCGTGGACAGGGCGTGGTGGGCGCTGGAAGAGCGCGCACGCGGGAAGTGCCAGGAGGAGGAACGGCAGCCACCGGGTCATGAAGTCTCCTGCTCAGTCCAGTCCGCCAACGGGGGTCACGATGCCTGCGGCCTTGTTGTTTGGCTTGATGATTCCAATGAGGACCCAGCGTTTCCCTCGCCGGGAGTAGACCTCGCCAGGTGCATCGGGCCTGTCCAGGTAGGGGATGATCTTCTGGATCTGGCAGGCCGAATCAAACTGGATCTTCAAGAAGTAGAGCTGGTTGGCCGCCATCTTGTCCTGTTGGGACAGCGGCGAGGGGAACCAGGGGTGGCTGTGGAAGTCTGCGAGAATCGGTGTGACCCGGGCCTCTGGGTCGACGACGCGGCGGACCGGGAAGCAGGACTTCTGCTTCGTCTCTCCGCGTAGCTGAGGCTCTCCCAACGGTGAGGGATGCGTGGTGCGGTAGATGCCATCCCCCCGTGAGTAGATGACGCCGCAGTACTCCTGTCCGAAGTCCCTGGCGGTGGCCCTGTCCAGGCGCATGATGGCCGGACAGAGCTGGTCGATGACCTCGTCCGGGTCGCTCGAAGCCTGGACTTCGGGCCACGGCCCCCTGGCCCAGACATAGCCAGAGTCGATGCTCATGAACCCGTAGGACTCGGTCTCCTGGGAGTGCCGCAGGTTGCCGGAGCAGCTCAGTGCCAGCGCCAGCACTGCCCCACCGGCAATCCTGCCCGTTTCCCGGTTCCATCGCCGCCAGCCGGACCGGTGCGAACAGTGGATGGTCATGCCCGGCGCACGTAGTGGGCCGCCGGGGGCGATGTCCAGTGCCGTGGCCTTCTCGGAGCGAGCCTGGATTTGGAGAAGGGGCCTGGCGCCTACCGCTCAGAGCCCGCCGTTGCCGCTCATGTCACACATGCCCGCCGGCCGGATGCGCAGCGCGCGCAGCTCGCGGCCGTAGTCGGTGTTGTCGCTGGCGACGAAGTAGAGGTCCCACCCCGAGCGCACGAAGTTGTTCGGATCCGAGTGCATGGCCCCCGGCGCGATGCCCTGCACCTCGAACACCCCCGGCTCGCGGGTGTCGCTCACCCACGCCTCCCGGCCTCCGGCCTCCGTGTGGGCGCTGAAGAAGAGGTACTCCTCCACAGCCGTCAGCTCCGCGGGCTCCGAGCCCAACGCGCCCACGGCGATGTCGGCGTGCAGCTGCGTCCCCGCGCTCGTCCCGTCGCTGCTCCACAGCTCGCGGCCGTGCACCCCGTCATCCGCGACGAAGAAGAGCCGGTCCTTCACCACCGTGAGGTTCGTCGGCTGCGACGGCACCGGGCCCGGGTAGATGTCCTTCACCCGCATCGTGCCGGACGTCGTGCCGTCGCTGCGCCACAGCTCGAAGTCCACCCCCCCGGCTCCAGTCGCCGCGCTCAGGAAGAGCTTGTTCTTGTAAGCGACCATCCCCAGCGGCGCGCCGATGAACGTGTACACGTAGCGCGCCCAGCTCGATGTGCCGTTGGTGACGTAGAGCCGCGTCTGCGGCGCATCGAAGTTCCAGGTGAAGAACAGCTTGTCCCCCACCGGCGTCAGGTCGCCCAGCATGTTCTCCTCCGTCCCGTCCACCAGCCGCACGAAGCTGGCGCCATCGGTCCGGTACAACTGCACCCGGCTCGACTGGCGGTCGGTCGGTGAGAAGATGTTCACCTTGACGTAGAGGGCGTTCGTCCCCGCCACCAGCTCGAAGTGGCTGGAGACCAGGTCTCCCTCCGTGCTGAAGTCACGCAAGAGGAAGGTTCCCTCCTCCGTGCCGTCGCTGCGCCACAGCTCGCGGCCATGCACGCCATCGTTCGCCGTGAAGTACAGCACGCCGTCGTAGAAGGTCAGGTGCTCCGGGTCCGAGCCCAGCCCTCCCGGCGAGATGTCCTTCACCAGCACCGTGCCCGCGGTGGTGCCATCCGTCTTCCAGAGTTCGCGGCCATGCACGCCGTTCTTCGCCGCGAAGTACGTCGTCGTCCCGCCCTGGACGAAGGGGCCCGCGTCCGAGCTCGGGCCTTCGGAGTACACGTCCCGGAGCGGATGCGTCCCCGAAGCCACACCCGAGCTTATCCAGGGCTCACGGCCCCACACGCCATCCGTGGCGGAGAAGAGGAGGACCTCGTTGCCGTGGGTGAGGTCCCGCGGATGGGAGTGCCCCGCGCCCGGGATGATGTCCCGCACGAGCCGGGCCGTCGTGTCGCACAGGTCCCAGCCGGAGGCCGCACCCAGGCGCGCGGTGTCTTCAGGGCTGGCGGCGGCTGCCACCTCCCCGTGCTCCTGGCGAACCGGGGAGGGTTCTTCGACGCCGCATCCGAGGGTGGCGATGCCTGAAACGGCGGACAACAGCAAAGGAAGGCTTTGTGCGCGAAGACGCATACTCACTCCTTGTTGCGGTGGCTGGCTGCGGTGGGGTGCCGCGGTCGCGCAATCTGGCTGGGATGTGACGAAACCCAAGCCGTCCGCGAGTCGGTCCAGGGCTGTCATTGCGTGACAGTCGCCCTCCGCGGGCGCCTCGGCGTACGAGACCGGGGACCTTCAGCCGACAACCCGGCCGAGCGCTGTTCGACGAAGAAGCATCCAGAGCGCGCTTCCCGCTTTCCGAACCGCCGTCCCATTACGAGACTCGACGCGCCATGCGCATTCGCTCCGCATTCGTCCTGTTGGCCTGTGTCTCCGCTTGCGCTTCGCGCTCGGGGGCCGGGCCGGAGTCTTCCTCGGCCATGCCCACCGCTTCCGTCTCCGCCGCGGATGCCGACTATGTCGTCCTCGCGCGCGAGTACCTGGATTGGTATGCGGCGGCGCATCCCACCCGGGCCACGCGGCTCGGCTATCACATGCATGACGCCCACCTGCCGGACGTCTCTTCGGGCGCGCTGAAGCGCAAGGCGGAGGCGCTGCGCGGCTGGCTGACGCGCCTGGAGCAGGTGGTGGCGCGCGGCGGCCTGTCGGGAGACGCGGCCGTGGACGTGCGCGTGCTGGAGAACGCGATGCGCGCCGACCTGCTGGAGCTGGAGGAGGTGCGCCCCTGGGAGCGCGACCCGGGCTTCTACGTGGGCATCATCTCCAGCGGGTTGGACGGCCTGTCGTCACGCGAGTTCGCCCCCGTGGCCGAGCGCATGCGCGCCATGCGCTCCCGGATGGCGCGCATCCCTGGCGTGCTCGACGCGGCGCAGTTCAACCTGAGCGGCGTGCCGAAGCTGTGGGCGGAGTACGCGCTGCGCGACGCGCGCGGCACCGTGGCGTACCTGCGCACGGACCTGCCCCGGGCCCTGACGGCGCAGGGGTATGCCCAGGTGCCGCTGAGCGAGCGCGCCGCCTTCTCCGCCGCGCGCGAGGAGGCCGCGCGGCAGATGGAAGCCTTCGCGGTGTGGCTGGAGCGCGAGCTGCTGCCCAAGGCGGACGGCGACTTCCGCCTGGGGCGCGAGCGCTTCGAGAAGAAGCTGGCGCTGGAGGAGCACGTCACGCTGGACGCGGACGCGCTGCGCGACATCAACGAGCGCGCCATCCGCGACTACAAGGCCTGGGTGGCGCGCGAGGCCGCCCGGTTGGACGCCACCAAGACGCCCGAGCAGGTGATGGCGGAGCTGGTGAAGGACCACCCGAAGGCGGAGGAGCTGGTGGCGTCGGCGAAGGCGCAGTTGGTGGAGTTGCAGCGCTTCGTGCGCGAGCGGAACATCCTCACGCTGCCGTCGGACCGGCTGCCCGTGGTGCGGGAGACGCCGCCCTACGCGCGGCTGGGCTTCGCGTCCATGGACACCCCCGGCCCCTTCGAGACGAAGGCCACCGAGGCCTTCTACAACATCACCAACGTGGAGCCCGGCTGGACGCCCGAGCAGAAGGCCCAGCACCTGACGTACTTCAACCGCGCGGGCCTGCTGGGCATCACCGTCCACGAGGCCATGCCCGGCCACTTCGTGCAGCTGCTCTACGGCGCGCGGATTCCCACGGACGTGCGCAAGGTCTTCACCCCCGCGTCACTGGTGGAGGGCTGGGCGCACTACTCCGAGCAGATGATGGTGGATGAAGGCCTGGGCAATGGTGACCCGGCCGTGCGGCTGGGACAGCTCCGCCGCGCGCTCCAGCGGCACGCGCGCTGGTACGCGGCGCTGGCGCTGCACGTGTACGGAGAGCCCGTGGAGGCGGTGGCGAAGCGGTACGCGGAGATTGCGTATTTCGAGCCCTTCCCCGCACTGCGCGAGGTGGAGCGCGGCACGCTCGACCCCACGTACCTGTATTACGCCGTGGGGCGCATGCAGATCTTCAAGCTGCGCGACGACTACCGCCGCCACCTGGAGTCGCGCGGGAAGACGCTGGTGCTGAAGGACTTTCACGACCGGCTCCTCCAGCTCGGGCTGCCGGTGTCGCTCGCGCGGGAGGTGTTCCTGCCGGGCGACACGGCGCCGTCGCTGGAGTGAGCCGCGGACTACAGCTCGATGACCCGGGGTGTCTCCTCCTGCCCCACCTGCGAGCGGGAGGCGAGCCCCTGGAGGTTGAAGCCGTTGGGCGCGTGCACGGCGCCCGCGGTGTTCGGGTCCAGGTAGAGGCTCACCGGAGCGGCGAGCCCGTCGTACGTCACCTCGAAGACCTCCAGCTCGGTGGGCGCGCCGGTGCCGCAGCAGGGGCCCACGCGGCGCCAGGCGATGCGCTGGCCCTGGGGGCCTCGCAGCAGCTCCAGGAAGGCCATCATCCCCCGGTCACCCCAGCCGACGCGGACCGGGTCCTGGGGGTGGAAGCCGTACTCCACCCCCTCGACTCGCGGCGCCGTGGCGCGGGGCTCAGGCACCGCGGACTTGTTGGTTGATGCACACGCAGCCAGGAAGAGCATCCCGGCACAAGCGGCTCGAAGCAGCGACATTCCGACCCTCCCCACCACCACCACCGTCCCGCGGGGAAGATGTGGCCGGGTGGCGCTCCGTGCATCCCGGTAGCGGGGCCGGCCGTTCACCGGCGGACGTTGACCGCGCCCGGCGTCACTTCTTCTTCGGCGCCGTCCCCGACATGTCGCGGATGAAGACGCGGTCGATGCCGTGGATGCGCAGGGCCACCAGCTCGTCCGGAGTGACGTTGGGGTAGCCCGCCTCGCGCATCTGCTTCACGAAGTCGGGTGTGACGCCGTGGATGCGGAAGGCCAGAATCTGGTCCTGGGTGAGGTCCTTGAAGCCCAGCTCGCGCATCTGCTTCACGAAGTCGGGCGTGACGCGGTGGATGCGGAAGGCGATGACGTCATCCGCGTCCGTGCCCTGGAAGCCCAGCTCGCGCATCTGCTTCACGAAGTCGGGCGTGACGCCGTGGATGCTCATGGCCGTCAGTTGATTCCAGGGCAGCTTCGCGAAGCCGACGCCGGAGAACTCCTTCACGCGCTGGAGCGTGACGCGGTGGATGCGGCCCTCGACCAGTTCCTTGAACGACAGCCCGGCGTAGCCCGCGTCGGACAGGCCGCGCACGTACTCGGGCGTCACGTCGAAGATGCCCGCCTGGATGAGCTCCTCCATGCTGAGCTGCTTGTAGCCCAGCGCGGCCAGGGCCTGGATTCGCGCGGTCGTGACGTTGGTCGCCGCGAGCTGGAACTGCGCCTCGGGCGTGATGTCCGAGTAGCCCAGCGTGGCCATCTTCTTGAGGAAGTCGCTGCTGGCATCGAAGCGGAAGTGGCCCGCGCCCTGGCCTTCCTGGAACTGGCCTTCGAAGCGGAAGGTGCCGGCCTCGCGCGGCAGGGTGAAGGTGGTGGCGCCGTCCGTGGTGGACAGTCCCTGGAAGGACGCCAGGGGTTCCGTGAAGCCCGTGTTGCGGTGCGGGCCCTGGCGGAGCTGGAGGTTCAGGGTGGATGGGGCGCTGCTATTGGGCGAGGCCGACCAGGTGCCGCGAGGCTCGAAGGTGGAAGAGGCCGCGACGGCGGAGGTGGCCATCAACAACAGGGCCACGAGGGACAGGCGTGACGACATGAGACGCATGGTGGGCTCCTTCGGGTAGACCCCTCCCGTGCGGCGCGCGTCGGATGGGACGTGCGCCGAGCGGGGGGGGAAGCGAGATGGGTTGGGTGATGGGGCGCGGGACGAACGGCTTACTTCGAGCCGGTGCCGCGCATCTTCCGGATGAAGTCCGCGTCCACGCCGCCGGTGCGCAGCCGCACCAGTTCGTCGACGGAGAGGTCCTTCAGGCCTGCGTCGTGGAGCTCACCCAGGAAGTGGGCGTCCACGCCAGTGGCGCGCAGCCGCTGGAGCTCCTTCGTATCCATCGTCTGCACGCCCGCCTTGCGAATGCCGGCGAGCCAGCCCGGGTCCACGCCCACGGCGCGAAGCTGCATCAGCTCCCGGGCCTTCAGCTTCGACAGGCCGTGCTTGTTCATCTCCCGGATGTACTCGGGGTTCACGCCCACGGCGCGCAGGTGGGCGAGCTCCTCCAGCGACATGCGGGTGTAGCCAGCGTCCTTGATGCCGCGGACGAAGTCCTCGTCCACGCCCACGGCGCGCGCGTGGGACAGGGCCTTCGGGTCATCGACGTTGAAGCCCGCGGACTTGAGGGACTGGATGTACTCGGGCGTGACGCCCAGGTGCCGCAGGCGCGTCAGTTCCTTCGCTTCCAGCTTCCGGCCGAAGCGCGTGTTCATGTCCTGGACGTAGTCGGGGGTGATGCCGGCGTGGCTCATCCTCACGAGGTTGGAGACGGTCGGCGTGTAGCCCAGGGCCGTCAGTTGCTGCACGCGCTCCGGGGTGATGCCCGCGTTCTTGAGCGCGATGAGCTGCGCCACGGAGAGCTGCTGCCCCGCGCCGACTCGCGTCTGCTGGTCCAACTCACGCTGGGCGCGCGAACCCAGGCTCCGCGCCGGAGGCGCAGGTGGCGGGGTGGGGCCCGGGGCTGACTGGACCGCCACGGCCGCGACACTGGCCGGAGGAGCGGGAGGCGCCGGGGGCGCGGGCGGTGCCGCGGGCGTGGGCGCGGGCGGCATCGGCGGGGTGAGCGAGAGCGCCGGGATGGGCGGAGGCTGGATGAGGACGGGCTCGTCGCCCGGCTGCGGCGCGGCGTCCGTCTGTCCCAGCAGGAGCGACGTCAGCGGCGCGGCCACGGCCAGGCTGCTGACCAGGGTGAGCACGGAGGCGCCCGCCGCCCAGCGCGAGGCGCAGCGCGACGTGGGCAGGGTGATGAGCCGCCGCACGCGCTCCGGCAACGAGCCGCCCAGCGCGGACATGGCGGGGCTCGGCGCTCCCGGCAGCACGCGGAGCGTCTCGAGCGCCGTCAGCGCCCGGGCGTAGGAGACGGAGTTGCCGCTGGCGGCCACCGCGACGTCGTCACAGCAGTGCTCCCGCTCGACGCGGATGACGTGGGAAATCCAGCGGACCGCCGGGTGGAAGAAGAGCAGCGTCTCCACCAGCACCTGCGCCAGGTTCACCGCGAAGTCATGACGGCGGATGTGGGCCAGCTCATGGGCCAGCACCATCTCCAGCTGCCGAGCGGGAAGGCCCGCCAGGGTGGACACGGGCAGGAGCACCACGGGCGACAGCCAGCCCACCGCGGCGGGCACGTCCACGTCGGAGGACTGGAGCAGCCGCACCGCGCGGCGCAGGCCCAGGCGCCGCGACAGGGCGTCCAGCCGCTCCTGCCACGCCTCGGGCGCGGGCAGGGCCCGGTCCGCCAGCCGGCGCAGCTTCATCCACTCCGCCGCCATCCGCCCCGAGCACAGGCCCACGCCCGCCACCCACGCCAACACCAGCCAGTGCAGGTGCGCTTCCACCTGGGACAGCGCGCGTTGCAGCAGCAGGCCAGCCATGACCAGGAAAGCGCCCAGGCCCGTCAGCAGCGTGCTTTCGAAGCCGCTCGCGGCGCCGTCCTCGGCCATGTCCGCGTCAATCCACGCGGGCGACGCCGCGACGGGCGCCACTCGCCAGGCGGGCCGCGCCGCCTGCGCCACTGTCTCCTCCAGGCGCAGCGCTCCCAGCGCAGAGGGCAGGGACTGCGCGCGCGGCACGGAGGTGTCCACCGCCACTCGCGCGGGCGCGCCGTGGAAGTGCTTCCACCCGGAGGCCACCGGCAACGCGAGCGCGAGCACCAGCGCTCCACAGGCCAGCGCGTAACGCGCATGCGCCGCGCGCCGCCCCACCGTGATGAGCGCCACCGCCAGCGTCAGCGCCACCAGCGTGCCCTGCCAGAGCGAGTGCAGCAGCGCCCACCCCAGGGACTCCATCAGCAGCCGGCTCATTCCTCGCCTCCTTCCAGGGTGTCGAGCAGCCGGCGCAGCTCCGCCAGCTCCTCGGGACGCGTCTTCTTCGACGACAAGGCCTGCATCGCCAGCCGCGCCGGAGAGCCACCGAAGGCGCGGTCCACCAGGTCCGTCACCAGCTGCCGCTGGGTGCGCTGCTCCGTGGCCCGGGGCCGGTACACGTGCGCGCGCTGGGACTCATCACGCTCCACCAACCCCTTCTCCGTCATGATTTGCATCAGCTTCAACACCGTCGTGTACCCGGTGCCCTCCGGCTCATCTCGGGTGAGGGCTTCGTGCACCTCGCGCACCGTGCTGTCGCCACGCGCCCAGAGGACCCGCAGGATGGCCAGCTCCCCATCCGTGGGACGCGGCAGCTTCGTCTCACTCATGACGCTTCCTTCCATGACTCGATTGCCTGGACGCATATTACGAACGGATTCGTAGATGTCAACGAAGCCCTTCGTAGTTGCGGTCCGTCAAAAGCCCCCTGCCTCTGGGTGAGGGAGGGGGCTTGGGGGGATTCAGGCGGGTGCCTGGCCGTCAGCTCTCCTGTCGCGTCGCGGGCTCTGGCGGCGTCTGGGCGGCGGCCTGGTTCTCCCAGAAGCGGCGGGGGTGGCCGTCACCGCGGGTGCCGCCGGAGAGCCGGTCCACCCAGGGATACCGCTGGGCCTCCTCGGCCGTGTAGCCCAGGTTGAAGACGGTGGGGCTCTTGGGCTTGTCACCCGACTTCTCGTAGAAGGTCCCGAAGAGGCGGTCCCAGAAGTAGTTGGTGATGCCGTAGTTGCCCTGCTCGTTGTGGAAGTGGTGCGACAGGTGCAGCCGCTTGATGTCCTTCAGGAACTGGGACTTGGGCGTGTAGTTCAGGTGCTGGATGCAGTGGCAGAACTCATAGAAGCACGTAATCACCATGGCCCAGCCCAGCGCGGCGGCGGCGCCCGCCTTGCCGCCAATGAGATAGCCAATGGGGGCAATCACGCCGCCCACGGTGGGGAGCACGTTGGCCAGCGCGCCGAAGAGCACGCGCAGGTCGTTCGGGTCCTGGTGGTGGTCGAAGTGGATGCGCTTCCACGTCGCCGCGGTGAGGGGTGATTTGTAGAGGAAGCGGCTGTGCAGGATGTGCTTGTGCACCAGGTACCAGCCGAAGGGGAACGCCACGCTCGCGGCGAGCATCGCCAGCAGCATGCGCAGCGGGTTCTCGAACCACTTCACGGCCAGGACCAGGCTGATGATGCCCACGGTGATGTAGGCCACCACCGCGTAGTAGGTGAAGAACGAGTAGATGAGGTCGCCCAGCGTCATCCGGTCCAGGTTGTGCTTGCGGTTCTTCAGGAACGAAAAGGGTGCGCTGACTGCCACGGTATCCTCGCAGGGAGCCGCTGCCCCCCATGGAGGCAGACGAAGCAGGAGTGTGTGCGCGCCGTACCCGCCGGCCACGGGGCTTACGGCGGTGCTGTCAGTACCAGGGGCCCTTCAAATTGCCGCATCCTGAAGGGCGCCCCATAGCGTTTTCCTGGAGCAGGTGAGAAGCAACCCTGCTGAATGAACAGGCGGTGTGTTGCCTGCCTGCCCAGAAGCCGGCCCAGGCACGGGCTTCCTTCGCGTCCGATAGCAGCCCACTTTCCTGGAGGCCAGGATGACTTTCCGGGAGGCGCGGATGGCGGAGCACGAAGGACAGCAGACACCCAGGACGAAGGTCCGCAGGCGCAGGACACCGACTCCCAAGGCCGTGCGCACTAATGAACGGAATGCCGGGTCCGACCGAGGCAGCATCGCCCTGCGCCGCACGGCGTCCGAGTACCGGGCCACGGCGGAGGAGCAGGCGGCGCGCGTGCGTGAGGAAATCGAGGCGGCGCTGGTCCAGGCCCGCAGCACCCGCGAGGCCATTGAGCAGCGCATCGCGGATCAACTGCACGCGCCGCCGGTGAGCCACACGCCCCCGCCGCGGCGCAAGCGCGCCACCCGGGCGTCCCGGAAGAAGTAGCGCGTCGTTCAGGGGGCGACGCGCGTGGGGTTCGGCGCGGCCACGGGGGCGATGTCGTCGGGCCCCGCGCTGGAGGAGGGTTCCCCCAGTTGCTTCAGCTTGCGCGCCAGGTCCGCGGCCTGCGCGCCCTTGGCACCCAGCTCGTTGCCCTGCACTCCGATGAAGGAGACCCGGGCCCGCTCCAGCAGCGCCACCTGTGCGTGGAGCTGGGCCAGCAGCCGCTCCTTGCGGCGGGCCAGCACGTCCAGGTGGTTGAGCTCCTCACCCAGCGAGGACGCGGCCAGCTCCAACTGCCGGCGGGCCACCGCGTCCTGCGTGGCGGCGGCGCGCGCTCGCAGCTCGCGCACCTGGGCGTCCACGTCGTTGGCCACCACGGAGCCGAGCTGCGCCTCCAGCCCGAAGTGGACCTCCGCCAGAGAGAAGCTGTCGCCCGTCATCTTCTCCAGCACGCCCAGCAGCTCCGTGCGCCCGGTGCTGGGAGGCATCTTCGTCACCACGTCCTTGCACTGGCGGTAGAGGGCCAGGGCCCGCGTGGCCAGGGTGTGCGAGTCGCCCTTGAGCGCGTCCTGCAACTGGCGGCCCCTCGCCTCCACCGCGTCCAGCTCCACGCGGAGGTTGGCCGGCAGCGTGCCGATGCTCCAGAAGAGGCCCACGACGAGGAAGCCCACCAGCGCCGACAGCAGGCCGTCGCTCCCCAGGAAGCGCGCCTCCAGCACCTGTTGGACGTAGAGGCCCAGCGGGACGAGCACGCCCGCGGCGGCGGCGCTGGTGGCCACCGCGGAGGGTTGTCCTGGCTGCTCCCGTCCATGGCCCAGCCAGGCGACCAGCGCCGCGGCGAGCGCGCCCGCGAGGCTCACAGGCAACGGCTCCGGGGCCCGGAAGAAGTAGGGCAGGGCCGGCAGCACCGTCAGCGCCAGGCGCAGCGCCAGGGGGTGGACCCCGGTGGGCTTCACGCACGCCTGCGCCGCGGCCACGATGGCGAGGTACTCCGGTGTCAGGTGCAGGTCCGGGACGGCCCCCGCGACCAGGCCCATGCAGGCGGCACCTCCCAACGCGCGAAGCGTGCGGGTCTCGAACTCCTCGCGGTGGAAGTACTGCACGGAGAGGGCCATGGGTTCACCGTCCTGCTGCTAGTACGTATTGTTCTGGCCGAAGTTCTTGATGGACTTCTTGAGGAGGTTGCGCGACTCGGCCTGCGCCTCCTCCGCGCTGGACGCGCCCGCCAAGGCTGCCTGGGAGCGGTTCACGTCCGCAAGCTCCCCGGACAGCGCGTCCGCGGAGGAGCCGAAAATGGTCCGGGCGTTGTCCAGCAGGCTACGGGCCTTCGCCTTGTTGCCGCGCTTCATCTCCTCCGCGGCGGCTACCATGTGCTGGGTGCCCAACGCCCGGGTCGCGTGGACGCGCACCTCCTTGTCCAGGTGCTCGCGCACGAGCTCCAGGTTGCTCGTCACCTCCGCGGTGAGCTGCAGCGCTGTCTCCGCCGGCAGGTCACGCGCCACGTCGACGTAGTGCACCCGGGCGTTCACCAGTGCGAGCGCGCCGGCGGTCCGCGGGGTGTTCAGCGTCAGCTTCGCCATGATGCGCACCGTCTGGGCGCTGGCCATGTCGTACAGCGGCACCTTCAGCACGTTGCCCTCGCGGAAGGACGCCATGCCCATGACCTCCACGTGCCGCACCTCGGGCGGGACGTCCAGCCGCAGCTCCACCATTCGCGCCACGGTGCTGGTCGCCTGGTCCAACTCGCGGGAGAAGACCTCCGCCAGCCGCGCCGAGTCGTCGATGAAGCCGGAAAAGCCGCCCCCCTGCTCGGCCATGCCGCGCATCAGCGTCTCCTGGTAGTCCCGGCCCACGCCCAGCGCGCTGACGGTGATGCCGTCGCGGCGCAGCCGGTGGACCTGGTCCAGCAGGCCCGCTTCGGACAGGAGGCCCGTGGTGGGCTGGCCGTCGCTCAGCAGGATGGCGCGGCTGACGCGGTACTCGCGCATGTGGGGCCGCAGGGCGTTGGCCGCGGCGTCGAGCGCGCCGCTGATGTTGGTGCTGCCGTCATCCTGTAGCCCGGAGATGAGGGTCAGCAGCTCCGCGCGCGCTTCTTCCGTCATCCGCTGACTGGGCTGCACCCGCACGTCGGTGCCGTAGTCGATGAAGGCGAGGCGGTCCTCGGGCGTCAGGCGCTGCACCAGCTCCGTGGCGGCGCGCCGGGCGTCGGCCAGCTTCTGGCCGTTCATGGAGCCGGAGCGGTCCAGCACCAGCGCCAGGCTGACGGGCACCCGCTGGCCGGTCTCCGCCGGGCGCGCCTTCAGCTCCAGCCACGCGAAGGCCTCGCTGGGCCCCGTCTGCACGTACGCGCCGGACAGCTTGCCCGCCATGTTCAGGGCGCCGTCCTCCGGCTTGGACGTCACCAGCGTCAGCGTCCGCGTGGCGGGCGGGTCCTCCGGGCGCCGCACCGTGTGGCTGGTGTCCGTGACGGCGGGAGGCGGCGGTCCGGGCGGCGTGCCCAGCAGGAGCGCGCCCACGGCGAGCACTCCCGTCGCGGCGACCAGCAGCAGTGAGCGGTTCATTCAGGGCCTCGAGGTTGGAGGGATGCGGCACACTCGCCTGGAGTCACCCGAGGCCGCATCGGTCACCAGGAGGAGGGTCCACCCGTTGCCCGATACGACCTCCGCTCACGGGCTCAGGCGTCGTGCGCCGGCAGTCGCTGCCGGACGAGCTCCTCCACCACGCCGCGGACACGGGCTTCGTCGAAGGGCTTCTCCAGCATCAGGTTGGGGATGCTGGCCAGGAAGTCCCGCGCGCCCGAGGTGAACGCGCCACCGGAGACGAACACGAAGCGGTGCTCCAGCCCCGCGTACTGGCGCCGCACGGCCTCGTACACGTCGCGCCCCGTCAGGTCCGGCATCATCACGTCGCACAGCACCGCGTCTGGTTTCAGCCCGCGCTCCAGCAGCTCCAGCGCCTGGCGCCCGCTGCACGCCACGTCCACCTGGTGTTCGCGGAGGATGCGCTGCAACACCCGGCCCACCGCGGGCTCGTCATCCACCACCAGCACCCGGCCGCGCGGCGCGCGCGGTGCTTGTCGCGAATCAGGCTCCGAGGGCTTCGCGCGCTCCACCGTCTCCGGCGTGGGCAGCACCACCCGGAAGAGGGTGCCTCGCTCCGGCTCGCTGTCCACGGTGATGTCGCCGCCCAGCCCGCTGATGATGCTGTGGCAGATGGACAGGCCCAGCCCCGTGCCCACGCCCACCGGCTTGGTGGTGAAGAAGGGGTCGAAGATGCGGTCGATGACCTCACGCGCGATGCCCACGCCCGTGTCCGCCACCTCCACCACCACGCGCCCGGCGCCGTCCACCCGCGTGGCCAGCCGGATTTCGTGCCGGTGCGCGGCGCCCTCCGGAATGGCCTGCGCCGCGTTCACCACGAGGTTGAGGAACACCTGGCTGAGCTTGCCCTCGTTGGCCATGACGGGCGGGATGTCGCCGTAGTCGCGCCGAAGCTGCGCGCGGTGGCGGATTTCGTTGGCCGCCATCATCGCCACCGACTCCAGCACCGCGTGCACGTCCAGCGGCGACACGCGCTCCTCGTCCGGCCGGGAGAACGTCTTGAGCTGGCGGACAATCTGCCGCACGCGCTCGGCGCCTTCACAGGCCTCTTGCAGCACCTCCTGCCATTCACCCAGGTCCGGCTCGCCCTTGAGCCGCGCCTGGAGCGCCGCCGCGCCGTCCCCGGGCGGCAGGCTGCGGCTGAACTCGTCGGACAGGAAGCCCAGGTTGGACAGCACGAAGGCCAGCGGGTTGTTGATTTCGTGCGCGATGCCCGCGGCCAGTGTGCCCACCGACGCCAGCCGGTCCGCCAGCGTCAGCCGCGCCTGGAGCTGGCGCTGCTCAGTCACGTCGCGGGCAATGGAGACCACCGCGGGCTGGCCGTCGAAGCGCAGCGGCAACGACACCACCTCCGCCACGCGGGTGCGCCCGTCCCTGCGCACCAGCCGCCGCTCGCCGGTGAGCGCGCCGGCCCGCACCGCGTCCGGGCTGCGCATGTCCCGTACGAACTCCGTGAGGGGACGGCCCACCAACTGGTCCGCGCGCTCGAAGCCCAGCGTGGCCACCAGCGCCGCGTTGGCGTAGACAATCTGGTTGTCCCGTTCGATGGCCGCCGCGTCCGGCACGCCCTCCAGCAGCGCGCGGAAGCTCGCCTCCGACAACCGCAGGGCTTCTTCCGCCTGCCGGCGCTCGGTGATGTCGCGCGCCAGGCCCTCCACCGCCACCATGCGTCCGGAGGCGTCCGTCACCGGTGCCACCACGTGCTCCAGCCACAGCGTCCGCCCGTCGGGGTGGAGGAAGCGCACCACCACCGGCGCGCCCTGGAAGGGCTCCGGCGCTTCCAGCAACTGCTCCATCAGCGCGCGGTCCTCCTCGTGCACGCGCCGGTACCACAGCTCCGCGTCCGCGTAGTGCGCCACCGGCCCGTAGCCCAGCTTGGTGTGGGCCACGCGGCTGACGTAGGCGAAGCCGCGCGGGGCCTCGCGCCGGTACACGTAGAGGACGTCCGACGCGTTCTCCGCGAGCTGACGGAAGCGCCGCTCGCGCTCGCGCAGCGCCCGCTCTGATTCGCGCCGCTCCAGCGCCATGGAGATGGCGCCCGCCGCCGCCGACAGCAGGTCCACCTCCAGCCGGTCCCACCGCCGCGCCTCCGCGGTGTTGTCGAAGCCCACGAACCCCGTCAGCACGCCGCGCACGCGCAGGGGCAGCACCAGCAGGGACAGGATGCTCTGCGGGTCCAGCAGCTCCCGCTCCGACGCGGGGAAGCTCTCCACCAGGCCCTCGATGACGTCGCCCCGCGACAGCGTCTCCGTCCAGCGCCGCAGCGCGGGCTCCATGGGAACGTTCTGGAGGTCCGGGTTGTCTATTTCGGGCTTCACGCCGGGCGCGCACCACTCCGCGCGCTGGCTGCTCAGGATGGCGCCGTCCTGCGCCCGGTGCAGCTCGAACACGTAGACGCGGCTGGCGCCCGACGCGTGACCCAGCGGCGCCAGCGCGGGCCCGTAGAGGTCGCCGCCATCCTGCGTGGCCAGCAGCCGCTGCTGCATGTCCACCAGCGCGGTGAGGTAGCGCTCGCGCCGCGCCAGCGCGCCGTCCGCCGCCTTGCGCTCGGTGAAGTCGTTGAGCGTGCCCGCCGTGCCCAGGATGCCGCCGTCGTCGTCGTGCATCAGCCGGGCGAACACCTCCACCCAGCGGTAGCTCCCGTCGCGCGTGAGGTAGCGCATCTCATGGCGCACGAACTCCACTTCCCCCGCGAACAGCTTCTGGAGCGGCTCCGGGTCGCGCTCCCGGTCATCCGGATGGAGGAACTCCGAGAAGGAGCGGCCCAGGCTCTCCTCCACGCTGAAGCCGGTGATGTCCGTCCAGGCCGGGTTGAGGAAGGTCCACGTTCCCGCCAGGTCTGTCTGGAACACCACTTCCCGCAGGCTGTCGATGACGCCTCGGTAACGGTGCTCGTTGGAGGTCCAGTCAGGCGTGGAGTGCGGCTTCTGCATGATGGAACTCGAGAAAGTGGGCCGCGCGGGTGGACGCAAGGTCACCCGGATGCGCTACAAAGGGACAGAGAATCTGGATTTCCGGGCAGGCAAGCAAGGGGGCTTCGATGACCCTGGCAGGCGCGGGATGGGGTCGGCGCCCCTTCTGCTGTTCTGTGGAAACACGGAGGCTGCCCTTCGTCCGGGGAAGGAGACATGCCTCCATGTTGCCTCTGCTCGCGGGAAGTCCCTCATGGCCTCTGGAAGCGCCCCGCTTTCGATGACGCATCTGGACTCCGAAGAGGCGGACGCCCTGCTGAAGGAGGGCGTCCTCCGGTTGCTGCTCGAGCAGGCGGGCGAGGCGCTCGTGTTGGTGGATGTCACCGGGCGTGTGCTCGCTTTCAACATGGAGGCCGGGCGTCAGTTCCGCATGAGCCGGCCCGAACGCGCCGAGCAGGGTTGGTTGCCCGGTTGTGTATGGACGCGTGCGGAGGATGCGTCCATGTCGGTGGAGGTGCCGCCCCTGGCGCGCGCGCTCACGGGCGAGTGGGTGGCGGAGGCCCGCTGGCGGGTGCGCCGGCCGGATGGGACGCACGTCCTGCTGCGCGCCTCCGCGGTGCCGCTGGAGCACGACGCGGGCTCAACGGCTGGAGCGCTGCTGCGCGCATGTGAAGTGGCCTCGGCCGAGGGGCTGGACGCGGTGGGCTCGGCGCGGCTGCTGGCGGAGGCCGGTGCGCTGCTGGGCGCCGCGTTCGACGATGAGGCCGCGCCGCGGCTGCTCCGCTTGCTGGTGCCCGCGCTCGCGGACGCGGCGGTGCTGTACCTGGGCCTGCCCGGCGGGCCGCCGCGCCCGGTGACGGCGCTGCACGCCGAGCCGGAGCGTCATGGCCTGCTGGAGGAGATGCTGCGCCGCTACCCGCTGCCGCCCGAGCGCGTGCTGCCGTTGTTCGGCACCGGCCAGTCGGAGCGGTTGCGGGTGACGGAGGCCCACGTGGAGGCCGCCGCGCGGGACGCGGAGCACGCGCGGCTGCTGCGGGGGCTGGGCCTGCGCTGCTACCTGGGCGTGCCGCTGGTGGCGCGCGAGCGCGTCATCGGCACGCTGGCCCTCTTCCGCGCGGATGAAGCCCGTGACTTCAGCGCGGAGGAGGTGCGGCTGGCGGAGGAGGTGGCACGACGCACCGCGCTCTCCGTGGACAACGCGCAGCTCCTCCAGGAGGCGCGCGAGGCGGTGCGCCTGCGCGACGAGTTCCTGGGAATCGCCAGCCACGAGCTGAAGACACCGCTGACGCCGCTGCACCTCAAGGTGCAATTGCTGCAGAGGCAGGTGGATGGGATGGCGGCCCACCACCAGCCGGTGTCCGCCGAGCGCGTGTCGGAGACACTGGAGGTGGTGCAGCGGCAGGTGCGCAAGCTGACGAGCCTGGTGGACAACCTGCTCGACGTGTCGCGAATCACCGCGGGCCGCCTGCGGCTGGAAGTGGAGGAGATGGACCTGGCCAGCGTGGCGGCGGAAATCCTCTACCGCTTCGCGCCCTCCGCCTCGCAGCTGAAGTGTGAGCTGGAGCTGCACGCGCCGGTGCCCGTCATGGGCCGGTGGGACCGGCTGCGGCTGGAGCAGGTGGTGACCAACCTGCTGTCCAACGCGCTGAAGTACGGCGCGGGCCACCCCGTGCGCGTGGTGGTGGAGGCGGAGGGGCTCACCGCCCGCCTGACGGTGCGCGACGGCGGCATCGGCATCTCCGCGGAGGATTTGCCGCGCATCTTCGAGCGCTTCGAGCGCGCGGTGAGTGACCGGCACTACGGCGGCCTGGGCCTGGGGCTCTACATCACCCGGCAGATTGTGGAGGCCTTCGGCGGCACGGTGCGCGCCACCAGCGAGCCGGGGCAGGGCTCCCTCTTCGTGCTGGAGCTGCCGCGCGGCGACATCCCCGAGGAGTGGCTGACGGCGCACGGCGCGCCGGAGCCGTCGTCGTCCTGACGCGCTAGGCCGCGCTCGCGGAGGCCGCGGGCTCGGCGTGGCGGGGCAGCCGCACGTGGAAGCTGCTGCCGCGCTGGGGGCCCGGGCTCTCCGCCCAGATGGCGCCGCCGTGGCGCTCCACGATTTCGCGGCAGATGAAGAGGCCCAGCCCCAGTCCGCCGAAGTGGCGCGCCTGGGCGTTGGACGCGCGCGCGAAGGGCCGGAACAGGTCCGCCACGTTCTCCGGAGGGATGCCGATGCCCTCGTCGCGCACGCTCAGCAGCACGTGCGTCTCCGCGGCCTCCAATGACATGCGCACCGCGCCGCCGTGGGGGGAATAGCGCACGGCGTTGCTGACCAGATTGGTGAGCACCTGCTCCAGCCGCAGCGCGTCCCAGTCGCCCTCCACCGGGTGGGCGGGGACGTCCAGCGCGAAGGTGACGCCGGACTCGGTGCGCAGCTCGAAGCGCTCCAGCACCTCGCGCAGCAGGGGGACCAGGTCCAGGTGCTTGCGCTCCAGCTCCAGCCGCCCGCCCTGGATGCGCGCGGTGTCCAGCAGGTCATCCACCAGCCGCGTCAGCCGCTCCGTCTGCCGGGCCATGGAGCGCAGCGCCTTGAGCAGCCGCTCGCGCTCCGGGAAGTCTCCGCTCTTCTCCAACCGCTGGAGGGTGAGCGCGGCGAAGCCCTTGAGCGGGGTGAGCGGCGTGCGCAGCTCGTGGCTGGCCACGCTGAGGAATTCCTCGCGCGCGCGCACCGCCTCCTTCAGCTCCGTCTGCGTGGCGCCCGTGCGGGCCGCCATCTCGTTGAAGCCGCGGGCCAGCTCGCCCAGCTCGTCGTCCTCCTCCACGTCCACGCGCTGTGACCAGTCGCCCGCGGTCAGCGCGGCGGTGGCGGAGCGCAGGTGGTCCAGGCGGCGGATGACGTCGCGGGCAACCAGCTGCGACAGCAGCAGGGCCATGAGGACGCCCAGCAGCACCAGCCCCACCACCGCGGCGCTCATGCGCGTAATCGCCGCGTAGGCCACCACCAGCTCCTGCGTCACCAGCACGTTCCACTCCGTGCCTTCCACGGGGGCCTCGGCGGCGAGCATGCGGCGGTCCGCCGCGTCGAAGGCCTCCAGCACGCCGATGCCGGGACGCAGCAGCTCCAGACTGAGCGCGTCCGGCAGGTGGGCTTCGCCCAGCAGCGGCGCGCCGGGCGCGGTGTCGCGCAGCACCTTGAGGCCGCGCCGGTCCAACACCTGCACGCGGAAGCGCCGCGACGCGGGTGTGGTGGCCTGGCTCAGGCGCTCCAGGGACAGCAGGCCCACCAGCATGCCCCGCACCTCGCCGTCCTCGCGGAAGGGCTGCGTCACCGCGACCAGGGGCTGGCCGGGCGGACGGATGAAGGGCGGAGACACCTCGGCGCCCCGGGTGAAGCCCGAGGGCAGGAAGTCGCGCGGCTCCAGGTTCCACCCCTCCACGCTGGGAGACGCGGCCAGGATGTGGCCCTGGGTATCCACCGCGAGCGCCGCGTCGAAGGCGCGCTCCTGGGCCGCCAGGTTGACCAGGTAGGGCTCCAGCCGCTCCGGCGCGGCCGCGGCGAAGGCGGCGCGGAAGCCCGGGGACTCCAGCATCAGCGCCAGGGACTCGCCCGCGTCGTCCAGGTAGCGCCGCAGGAAGTCGGCCTCGCCCGCGGCGGCGCGCTGCGTGTCGTCGCGCACCTGCTGTTCAATCGCGTTCTGCGCCAGGTACGCCGCCAGCCCGCCCAGCGCCAGCAGCGGCACCAGCCCCGCGAAGGCCAGCCCGCGCAGCAGCTTCCACCCCACCGTGCGAGGCGCGCGCGGCCGCCAGTCCAGGGCCTGCGCGATACAGGCCAGGGTGAGCACCGCATACACGCTGGCGCCCAGCCATGAAGCACCCCGGCCCAGCGCGTACGCGAGCAGGGCGAAGGGCACCGCCAGCCCGCCCATGAGCAGGGCCGGCAGCCGGCGGTGGAGCCGGTGGGCAGGCAGCAGCAGGCCCACGCCGCACACGGCGAAGAGCAGGCCCACCAGGGGCCGAAGGGGCGCGAGGTGGGCGTAGACGGAGAGCGGGAAGCGCTCGGGCACCACCAGCATGGCCACGCCGAACGCCGCGCCGGTGAGCGCCGCGAAGGTGCGCAGCACGGGCCGCTGGCGCATGGCGGGCCAGGCCTCCAGCACCACGCCGCCGAAGAGCACCGGGTAGAGGATGATGCCCGTGAAGCTGCCCGGCAGGACGTTGAGCACCCACCAGTACAGCGCCATGGCCGCGCCCAGCAGCAGGCGCCCCGTGACGTCCAGCCAGCGCGGCGCGCGCGGGTACAGCAGCGCGCCCATCAGCATGATGCTTCCCGTCAGGTACGTGAGGCCCAGCATGCGCACATACGGGTAGAGCGGCCGGAAGGAGGCCACCCGGAACTCGTACGGGACGTAGGTCATCAGCACGCCGAACATCAGGCCCACGACGGCGGCGGGCCAGGTGAGCGGCAGGTGGGCCGGTGGGGGCAGCGCCTGGATTTGCGGTGAAGGCGAAGAAGACATCTTTGCGGATTCACGCGCGACGGGCGCCATGGGTGCTAGTGCCCCCCGGGCTTTCGTCGAAGGCTCGACATCACGCGACCTCGAGCACCGTCCACTCACGGACCTCGCCCGCGAGCATCACTTCCACGGTATCCCCCGCCTTTCGGCCCATGAGGGCGCGGCCCACGGGGGAGGCGGGGGTGATGACGGACAGGAAGCCGTCACCGCCCGGCCCCGTCAGCTCGGTGCCGGCGCCCGCGGGCAGGACGAAGAAGGTCCGCTCGGAGAAGCCCTCCTCGTCCTCCGTGCTGACGTCCACGATGGCGCCCAGCGCCACCGGCCCCTGCCGGGGGAAACGTGGGAACTCCGCCTGACCGAACTTCGTCAGCGCCTGGAGTTCTTCCTGGACCCGGCGGGCCCGCTGGGCCTGTCCGGTGGCGAGGCTTCCGAACTCCAGGGCGGCGCGGCCGTCCTCTTTCTTCTCGGACTCCGTGGCCAGGCTGCGGGCGGCCTCGCGGGCCTCCGCCTCGGCGCGGTGGGCCAGCCGGTCGCTCTGCTGGAGCCGGTCCGCGAGCTGGCCCAGGAGTGCATGCTTGTCGAGTCGCATGGGTGGTACAGAACTGTAGCGTCCATGGCGGACACCTCCAGTTTTCGGCCAGTCGCCCCCCGCCCGCTCGGGCTTAGAGTGTGGGGCATGACACCTCAGGAACTCTCGGAGAAGGCCCGGCAGCTCGTCGCCGAAGGCGCGGTGCTGCTGGATGTGCGCACGCCACAGGAATTCCAGGAGGGGCACCCCGAGCCCGCCCGGAACATCCCCGTGCAGGAGCTGCCCCGCCGGCTGGCCGAGGTGGGCCCGGCCGGCACGCCCGTGGTGGTGTACTGCGCCGCGGGTGGCCGCAGTGCCCAGGCCGCGCAGTTGCTGCGCGCCAACGGCTTCCCGGACGTCTTCGACCTCAAGTCCGTGAAGAACTGGTAGCCAACCGGGGGCAGGTGACACGGGCGCCCGGTTGGAGCAGGGTTCGCCCTCCGGCCATGAGCCGCACGGCTGGCTTCCTCATCGTGGCGTTGTCGGGCGTGTGTTTCGGCGCGCTGGGCCTCTTTGGCCGCCTGGCCTATGCGGCGGGCACGGACGTGGCCACGCTGCTCTTCCTTCGCTTCTCCATCGCGGGGGCGGTGCTCGCCAGCGTCATGGTGCTGCGCCGCCAGCGGTGGCCGCGGGGCGGGGTGCTGGTCGTCCTGATGTTGCTGGGCGCCGCCGGGTACTTCAGCCAGTCCGGGGCCTACTTCTTCGCCCTGCAGCACGCACCCGCGGGGCTGGTGGCCCTGCTGCTGTACTCCTTCCCCGCGCTGGTGGCGCTGGTGCAGCGTGTCGTCTTCAAGGAGCACCTGGGCCGGGTGAAGTGGCTGGCGGTGGTCCTGTCGGTGGGCGGCACGGTGCTGACAGCCGACCTGTCCCAGGGCGGCGCCACGCTGCCGGGCGTGCTGCTGGGCCTGCTGTCCGCGCTGTTCTACACCGTCTATGTCGTCGCCAGCGGCCGGGTGTCCGGCCGGTCGGGGCCGCTGGCCTCCAGCACCGTCATCCTCTGCTCGGCGGGCTTCTCCTTCGGCGTGGCCATGCTGGTGCGTGGCCCAGCCTTTCCCGGCTCCGTCACGGGCTGGGCCGCGGTGGTGGGGTTGGCGCTGGTGGCCACGGTGGCCGCGGTGCTCCTCTTCTTCGTGGGCATCCAGCGCATTGGCCCGGTGAACACGTCGCTGGTGTCCAACCTGGAGCCCCTGACGGCGGTGGTGCTGGGGGCGCTCTTCCTGGATGAGCGGCTCACCCCGCGTCAGGTCCTGGGAGGCGTTCTCATCCTTGGGGCCGCGGTGATGCTGGCCCGCGCCGATGTGCCCCGCGCCTCCCCGGAGCCGCCCGCGGGAGGCGGTGCTCCGGGGGCGGTGCCCGGTTAGTCCCGGGCACGCGACTCCTTCCTCCTACCAGCGCGTCACTTCGCGCAGGAAGCGGTGCACGTCCTGGTTGAAGCGCCGCGGCTGCTCCGCGTGGGGCGCGTGGCCGGTGTTCGGGTACAGCTTGAACTCGGCGTCCGGCAGGGCGTCCACCAGCGCCTGCTGGTCCGCGACGGGGAAGAAGCCGTCCTGGTCTCCGCCAATGACGAGCACCGGCACGCGGATGTGGTTCAGCCGCGCCGCGTGGTCCTCCGCGAGCAGGCCGTCCAGCGCGTCCTGCCACACGCGCGCGGGCACCTTGCTGCTCTCCGACACCAGCGTGTTGATGTACGACGCCGGGACAGGGCGCGCGAAGGTGCTCTCCTGGAACGCGCGGATGAACTCCGGATCCACCGTGTCCTCGAACGTGTCCACGATGGACTTCAGCTCCACCGCCACCGGGTTGCCGGAGACGGTGGGCGCCGAGCCGGCCAGCACCAGTCCCTTCACGCGTCGCGGGAAGTCCAACGCCACCTGCTGCGCGATGAAGCTGCCCATGGAGTGGCCGACGAGGATGGCGCTGCGCTCGCCCACCGCTTCCAGGAAGGCGTCCACGTCCGCGGCGAAGGACAGCTGCGTGTAGCAGCACGCCGGTCGCGTCGAATCCCCGTGGCCGCGCTGGTCCAGCACGTAGACGTGGTAGTTGCGCGGGAAGGTGCGCAGGTTCAGGTCCCACGTGTGGTGGGAATCCGAAAAGCCGTGGAGGAACACCACCGCGGGGCCCAGCGGCAGCCCCTGCTCCACGTAGCGCAGCGTCACGCCGGTGCGCAGGCGGACGGAGCGCTCACGGGGCGTGCCGAACAGCTCCTGCTCGGTGGAGGCCACCTCGGCGCCCTCGGGTGCCAGCCGCAGGTCATTCGAGTCGGACTCCGGCGCGGGACCACAGGCGGCGAGAACGGGAAGAGCGAGCAGGGCGGCGAGGAGCTTTCTCATGCGTGAATGCCTCGAGGCTCTCCGGCGGGAAAGTCCGCCGGTTCATCGAGAAGTCTACGGCTACCTCTGACATTGCCTCGCTGTAGGTGACTTGCGGGGTTGGTGCGCACCCGTTTTCCCGAGCTGAGAGGCAGCGGGAACCCGCTCAAAACGCACCGTGGACGGAAGGTTCTCGCGCGGGCGGCGCGTCTGTCACGGCCGTGCAACACAGGCCCGCGTAACCTTTCGGCCGCCGCCTTCGTGGTGTCGCTGAAGGCCCGGCGTTTCACCGGGCCATTTCGGTGGAGGACGGCACATGAAGGCACCTCGAGTGGCGGTCATCGGCGGAGGACTGGGTGGCCTGTCGGCGGCGGCGTTGCTGGCACGGGGCGGTTGCGCGGTGACGCTCTTCGAGCGCTCGAAGCACCTGGGAGGCCGGGGACAGACGTCGGACGTGGAGGGCTTCCGCTTCAACCTCGGGGCCCACGCGCTGTACCAGGGGGGCGCGGGGATGCGCGTGCTTGGCGAGCTGGGCGTGAAGCCCGCGGGTGGCATGCCCGGCGCGGGCTCGTATCTGCTGAGTGGCGGACGCCTGCACACGATGCCGCGAGGGCTGGTCTCCATCCTGACCACGGACGCGCTGGGGCTGCCGGGGAAGCTGGAGCTCGCGAAGCTGCTCGCGGGGCTGGGACGCGTGGACCTGACGCCGCTGGCGAACATCACCACGCGCGACTGGGTGGAGCAGCACCTGACGAACGCGGACGCCCGCGCCTTCATCCTGGCGCTGGTGCGGGTGACGACCTACTGCGCGGACGTGGACGCGATGAGCGCCCAGTCCGCCGTCGCCCAGCTCCAGGGGAAGCCGGCCGTGCTCTACGTGGACGGCGGGTGGAGCACGCTTGTCTCCGAGTTGGAGACCCGCGCGCGCGATGCGGGCACGCGGCTGGAGCTCTCCGCGCGGGTGAGCGCGGTCCTGCTGGCGGATGCGGGCCCGCGCGTTCGTGGCGTGCGGCTCGCGGATGGGACGGAGCACGCGGCGGACGCGGTGGTGGTGGCGGGCGGGCCGGGAGACATCGCGACGCTGCTGCCCGCTGACGCGCTCCTGGCGCACGACGCGGCCCGCGCCGTGCCGGTGAAGGCGGCCACGCTGGAGCTGGGGCTGTCCCGGTTGCCCCGTCCGGACGCGCTGTTCGCGCTCGGTACGGATGGCCCCTGGTACGCGTCGGTGCACTCCGCGGTGGCGAAGCTGGCGCCGGAAGGCGGCGCGATGGTGCATGTGATGCAATACCTGGGCGGCAGGGGCCCGGAGGCGAGCGAGGCCCGCTTGGAGGAAGTGATGGATGCACTGCAACCCGGCTGGCGGACGTCCGTGGTGGCGCGCCGTTACCGGCCCTCCCTGCTGGTGTCGCATTGGCTGCCGACGGCGCAGACGGGGGGCCTGGGCGGACGCCCCTCGGTGGAGGTGCCGCACGTGCCTGGGTTGTACCGCGTGGGAGATTGGGTGGGGCCGGAGGGCTTGCTCGCGGAGGCATCCTTCGCCAGCGCGGAGTCGGTGGCGCGCGCGCTCGCCCCGGGCCAGCAGGTGGCGTCACGCCGGGCAGTGGGGCGCTGACGCATGGACCGCTCCGCGCGCGAAGGACTGGCGCAGGCCGTGCGCGAGCACGAGCGCTTCCTGTGGGGGCTCTGCTACCGCATGACGGGTGTGTCGGCGGACGCGGAGGACCTGGTGCAGGAGACCTTCGCGCGCGCCCTGGCCTCGCCGCCCCCGCGAACGGAGGCGCTGCGCCCCTGGCTGACGCGGGTGGCGGTGAACCTGGCCCGGGACACGTTGCGGCGGCGCAAGCGCGAGGCCTACGTGGGCCCCTGGCTGCCCTCGCCGCTGGACACGGGAGCGGAGGAACTGCCGCCCCCAGGCGTGGAGGCGCGGCTGCCAGGAGGCGGCTCCACGGAGGGTCGCTACGCGCTGCTGGAGAGTGTCTCCTTCGCCTTCCTGCTCGCGCTGGAGGTGCTGTCTCCCAAGCAGCGGGCGGTGCTGCTGCTGCGAGACGTGTTCGACTACTCGGTGCGCGAGGTGGCCGAGGCGCTGAACCTGCGCGAGTCCAACGTGAAGGTGGTGCACCACCGCGCGCGGGCGGCGATGGCGGCGTACGACCGCGCCCGCTGCCTGCCGACGCGGGAGCTCCAGGCGCGCGCCCGCGCCGCGCTGGAGGGCTTCCTGGGCGCGCTGCTGACGGGGGACGTGGCGGCGGCGGAGGCGCTGCTCGCCAGCGACGTGTGCGCGCTGTCGGACGGCGGTGGCCAGTACCGCGCCGCGCGCGTGCCCGTGCTTGGACTGTCGCGCGTGCTGCTGCTCTACCAGCGGCTGATGGAGATGCGGGGGGCGCCCTCCGCCGTGGAGCTGCGGATGCTCAACGGCCTGCCGGCGGTGGTGGCCGTGTTTCCTCCGCCCCAGCGTGACCCGCAGGCGGGCACCCAGATGGTGGTCCGCGTGGAGCTGGGGGCGGACGGGCGAATCACACAGGTCCACTCCATCCTCACGGACCGCAAGCTCGCCGGGCTGCGCATGCCCGTGCCCGCCTGAGCGCTCCGGCGGCGCGTCAGCTCGCCGGGCGCCGGGCGATGATGAGCTCGCTCACGCCCTGGAGCCGCTGCACGCGCCGCTCGATGTCGAAGCCCGCGCGCCGCACCAGCTCGAACGTCTCCCGGTCCAGCCTGCACCCGCCGCTCACCCGCATCCAGGCGGGGGTGAGCAAGTCCTGCACGGTGGCCAGCGCAGGCGAGGGCGCGCGCACGTGCTCCAACATGCGCAGCGCGCCGCCCGGGCGCAGGACCCGGAAAATCTCCGCCAGCGCCCGCGCCGGGGCCTCCACGCTGCAGAAGACGAGGCTGGACACCACGGCGTCGAAGGAGGCGGCGGGGAAGGGCAGGGACTCCACGCTGGCGTACAGCAGCCGCGCGTCGGGCCGCCGTCGCTGGGCGCGCGCGAGCGCCGCTTCGTCCACGTCGATGGCGGTGACGGCGGTGACGGTGTCCGGGTAGCCGGGCAACGCCAGGCCGGTGCCGGTGCCCACCTCCAGCACGTGGCCGGACAGGCCGCGCACCAGCTTGCGCCGGGCGGCGGTGAGGCCCAGCCAGCCCAGGGGCGTCATGACTGCGTCGTACGCGAGTGCCTTCATGGAAGCAGCCTCCTCGTCAGAAACGCGCGGGCCCGGAAGCCCGCCGCGGATGCGCCGGAACTCCGGGCCCATGAGACGCCAGGCTGCCGCGAGAAGGGCAGCGGACGTTGCGACCCTACCGCGCGCCCACCGTTCCCGGACTCTTCGGCGACGACGGCGGCGGCGAGGAGGCCGCGCCCGGCGCCTGAGGCCGCAGGACGCCCCAGATGCCGTAGAGCGCCAGCGCGATGCAGCCGTACTGCGCGGGCGTCAGTCCGAAGTAGCGGGCGTCCACGTAGGCCATGTCCGTGGCGCGCAGGAAGTCGAAGAAGAAGCGGCACACCGCGTACAGCACCGCCAGCAGCGGCAGCAGGCGCCCCTTCAGCTTCCCCGCGTTGCGCAGGGCGTACAGCACGCCGCTGATGGCGAAGAGCGCCATGGCGTCGTACATGCCCAGGTCGTGCCGGGGGCCGCCGGGGAAGGCCACCGCCAGGAAGAAGTCCGTGGGCACGCCCGGGTGGTCATGCACGGCGAAGCAGCCCAGCCGCGCCACCGCCCAGCCCGGCGCCACGCCCAGGGCGAACGAGTCCGCGTAGTCGGAGAAGCGCAGCTTGCGGACCTTGAAGAACACGACGGCGGCGAGGATGCCGCCCAGGAGGCCGCCGAACGAGGACAGGCCATCCCAGACCTTCAAAATCTGGAACGGGCTCTTGGACAGCTCCTCCGGGTGGTAGAAAAACAGGTGCACCCAGTGGCCCACGACGACGCCGACACCCACGCCCCAGGGCGCGAAGTCAGCGAGCGGTTCCGGGTTCAGGCCTTCGCGCTCGGCGTTCCGGCCAAGCAGGCGAGCGGCCAGCAGGATGCCCACCGCGACGAGGATGCCGAAGGGCTCGATTTTCAGGGGCCCCAGCTCAATCGAGGGGGCGTGCCAATAGGGAATCACGTCAGGCGGCTCCAGGGGATGCGAACGTCCCACCCTTAATCCGGGCGGAGGGATGTGGGCGAACAAATGTCGGAACGGAGTCTTTCCCGGCCTCGTCTTCTGGGAGGTCGGGTGGAGGACACCGCTCCTGTGTGCCTCCGGGCACCTCGCTCGTACCCGGGAGGGAATCACTCCCACTTCCGGACGTTCGCGCAAGGCCAGTTAGAACCGAATTAGTCCATTCGTGCGTGTACTACGGGAAATCCGTGGTTTTTTGTCAGGCCCTTCCTGTCCAATCGAACAGGAACGCAGGGCCTCTCAGGAGGAAGGGGGACAGGCATGACGCCGCGAGCAGACTGTCACGTCGGGCCGGGCGCGCGAAGGCACGCGCTGCGGACGTGCGCGTGCTCCTGGCCGCGCCACCCTTCGCCCGGGCAACCCCTTCCACCCGCCGGGCCGGAGGTCCCGGAGGGACGTCGCCACAGGCACGCGGCGCGGAGGTCGCGCTGGTGGGCCACCCCTGTCGGAGGCGCGCGGCCACGGGCGCGGCCCCATTGCCCCTGTCGCACGCGCGAGGCTCCGCACGCGACGGGTGCTGACCTGATGCCGGATGACCTCGCCTCATGCGTCCGGCGTAGCACGGTGGTTCAAGGAGCACACAACTCATGAAGTCCTACCTGTTGGTTCCAAAGGAGTCCATCGAGACGCAGGCGCGCGTGGGGCCTCGCGGCACGGAGCAGGGCGAGCGCGTGCTGTCGCGCACGACGGCGCTGCGCTTCGCGGTGGCGAACAAGGCGCCCGACGCGTTGTTCGCGCTCGGACTGCGGTCGGCCACGCTGCCCGGCGCGCGTCCGCCCGTCAGTGGACAGGAAGAGCGCCGTCGGAAGGGCAAGGGCGCGAAGTCGGCGCGCACGGGCACGCGCGGCGCGGACTCCTCCACGCCGCCCATGCCGGGCGCGACGGTGGCCGAGCAGACCGGCGCGGAGCCCGGCAGCTACCGCTACATGCCGCTCATCGGTGCCACCATGGCGCACTTCTACGAAGACCATACGGAGAAGGAAGCCCGCGGCGCGCTGGAGCGCGACTTCGAGTTCATCCCCGATGTCGTCCCGTTGTCCTTCCCCGGCCCGGTGTCGGCGGGACAACCCGGACCGCGCAACCGGGGCATGTCCTCGCTGGCCGAGCGCGAGTGGCCCGACGAGTCCGGCGTTCCCCTGGCCCACGCCCAGGGCATTCGCGGCGCTGGCGTCATGCTGGGCATCCTCGACACCGGTGTGGACGCGGACCACCCCGAGCACGCGGCGCGCGTCATCCAGTTCCGCTACGTGTCGCTGTTCCCCAACTCGCCGCACAACCCGGCGCGTGACATCCGCGGCTTCGACCCGGACGGCCACGGTACGCACGTGTGCGGCATTGCCGCGGGTGTGCACCACGGCGTCGCCCCGGAGGTGGACCTCTACGTCGCGTCCGTCATCGAATCGGAGACCATCCGCACCAGCCTGGGCCGCGTGGCCGCGGGTATGGAGTGGCTGCTGCACCAGTTCAGCCGCCCGGAGAACTCGACGCGGCCCGCGGTGGTCAACCTGTCGCTCGGCTTCCCGCTGATGCCGCCGCCCGGCATCTCGGAGGCGGACTACAACCTCAACCTGCGCGCGCTGCAGACGATGATTCGTCGCCTGCTCGACAGCAATGTCCTGCCGGTTGTGGCGGCAGGTAACAGTGGACCCGACACGGTTGGTTATCCAGCCGCCTTTCCAGAATCACTGGCTGTCGGCGCGGTCGACTTCGAGCGTAACGTGGCCACATTCTCCGCGAGTGGCACCGTGGGTAGGCGCGTCGTGCCGGACATCATGGGGTATGGGGTGAATGTCTATTCCAGCACGGAGCGTCGTTGTAACAACCAGGCGTTCTACGAGCGAATGAGTGGCACGAGCATGGCAGCGCCTTATGTAGCGGGTATCGCGGCGCTGTACCGTTGCCGTGCCCCTGACTTGACGGCGCTCGAGGTGAGGGATTTGATCCTGTCGAATGCGGTGAAGCTCCCTCGGTCGGGAACGCACAAGACAGGCAAGGGCCTGGCCGTATTCAGGTGACGGTGGTGGTTGAAGCCGGGGTCGGCGCCATGGGAGCGCCGGACCCGGGAGAGGATGAGGGCCATGAGCAGGAAAAATGGCGAGTGGGGGGACGTCCGGGTCGGCGGCGTCCCGGGTCTGTCCGCGCGCGTGCGCCCATTGCCGGGCGCCGCGGGTGCGGAGACGCAGCCCGACTGGATTGACGTGACGGTGATGCCCCGCGAGGAGCCGGCGGCGGCGTCGCGTAGACGCACGTCTCCACGGCCGCCCGTCCGCTCTCGCGCGGAAGTGCACCAGGCCGGTCTGGCCGAAAGCGCGCAGTTCCACCAGAGCCTCATGCGCTGGCTGGAGGCACACCATCTCCTGGGCGCGGTGCGCTCGGTGAGCGAGCCGGGCTCCATGCCCATGCTCCACCTGCGCTGCGCGCCGCGGGTGCTGGACCAGCTGCGCCGTGCCCCGGAGTTCGAAGCGGGCACGATGATGCCCCTCGACCTCATCTAGCGGTGGGTGCCCCTCGCCTCGCACCCCTGGTCTGGGACTCCCTCCCTGTCTGAAGAGGGCTGCCCGGGTGGCCCTGCTGCCACCTGGAAAGGCGCATGTTCCCGCCTTTCCGGAAGATGTGGCCGAGCCTTCGTTTCCGCTACTGAGAACCGACGGCTCCGCCGCTTCTTCCTGAATAGCTTGGAATCTCGTGATTAGCCCGTCATCCTGCCAGTCGTCCGCGAGTCGAAGGATGACGTCGGCTGGCGGACGGGGTGAAGCGCATCGCGTGTGAGGCTGTGCGCGCGACGACGCCGTGAGCAGTGATTGTCTCCCATTGTCGCCGTGTCGCTCTGCCACCCGCGTCACGCGGTGTGACGTCCATTGCACACGCGCACAGTCAGCTCGTTTCGGTACCGCCAGGAAAACCAGGGACCTGCGTCTGTCCGTTGAAAGGCACGAAGGTTGCCTTTCGCGGTTGTTGGACGCGAGCCCCGGAGTCCATCCATGCAACTGGCGATGAAGCCCTCACGAGGTGCGTGCTGCCCTTCTCACCTGGAGGTGGCGCGATGACGGCCTGGAATCCAGGAAGCTCGTGCCGCTGCTGCCGACGCAGGCGCTCCCCCCGAGTGTCCCGCCCGCCCGCCGCCTCCAGCGCTCCGAAGGCCAGCCCCCATGCCAGCGTCGCGGCGCGGTGTGTGGCCGGCAGGCGGTGTGGGTGCCTGGCCTCGGGCCACCGCAGCGTCCGGAACCGCGTGGAGCGGATCCGCCGCCAGACGCGGCAGTGGTGGTGACGGGGGACGCCAGTCACCGGTCCGCCTGTCCCACCATGCCTCAGAGACAGGCGTAACCCACTGAAATCACGTCGTCTCGCAGCGGGCCCTGGCGCGCTGCGGTAGGTGCGGGAGATGCTCTGGTGTCGGAGAGTCGCCTACCTCCCGCTCCAACAGCGCGCCCCCAAGGGTGGACACCAGCAAGCCGCAGAAAACGGAAACCTCGGCCGGGCCCAACGCTCCGCGCCCGACCCCCGCCCAAGGGCTGGGCGCCCAGCGACAACATGATTCGCGCCGAGCACGGGTTGCCGCTGCGCCAGGACTCCTCGGGCATGCGCCGGGCAACAACCGCAACCTGCGCATGTTCGACCAGGGCTCGGACAATCAGAACTGCCTCCAGCGAATGAGCGGCCAGCCGACGCCCATCGGCAAGCTTCTCAATGACCTGGATGGCTGAGCCGCGCCTTCATGAAAACGGGCCCGCGTCATCCCGCACGAGGGCCCGTCACTGCCTCATGAGCTCGAACTCAGGGGCGCCTCACGGCGCGGGAGCCGGGACGCACGTGTCGTTCTGCTCCACGTAACCCGCATCACAGTGGCAGTGGTCGCCGTGCGCGTGGCCGTGCTCGCCGCAGTCCAGCACTGGCGTCTCCGCGACACACGTGCCGTTCTGCTCCACGTAACCCGCGTCACAGTGGCAGTGGTCGCCATGGGCATGGCCGTGCTCGCCGCAGTCGAGCGTGGGCTCCTCGGCGACGACGCACGTGCCGTCCTGCTCGGTGTAGCCCTCGTCGCAGTGGCAGTGGTCGCCATGCAGGTGTCCGTGGCCACCACATTCCTCGACGGGCTCCTCGGCGACGACGCAGGTGCCGTCCTGCTCCGTGTAGCCCTCGTCGCAGTGGCAGTGGTCACCATGCAGGTGCCCGTGGCCACCACATTCCTCGACGGGCTCCTCGGCGACGACACAGGTGAGGCCGTCCGCGACATAGCCCTCGTCGCAGTGGCAGTGGTCGCCATGGAGGTGTCCATACCCTCCACACTCGATGTCGTCAGAGTCGGAATCAGAAGCGCCGCATGCGGCGAAGAGAATCGCCGTCGCGGCCAGGAGGGCCAGTCGAAGAGGTCGAGGATGCATCACGGTTCCCGGCACATGGGTGAAATGGCGCGAAGCGTTCAGGCTGCTTCGGCACGTCTGGCCGTATCTCATGTGTAACTGTGTTGCGCAGCCGTGTTGCATTAGTGTTTTGAGGGCTGGATTCGCCGCTGCCGAAGCGCGCGCGGGCCCGGGTGGTGCAAACCGCCACCTGTCCGCAGGACGTCTTACGTGCGTGCGCGCGCCGCCGTTGGGTATCGAGCATCCGGTGTCGCACCGCGGGGCGCGCTGTATCCGCTGGATGACGGGCGCGCGGAAAGTCATGTGAGGTACCCGTCCCAATCGCACTCCAAGTGCCGATGCATTGCCGCCCCTGGATTCAAAACGAGGGCAGTCATGGACGGACTTCGAGCAGGTGCCGTGGTGTTCCTGGCGTGCGCGGGCATGCTGGGAGCAGGTCCTTCCTGGGCGCAGGCGCCCCTGGAGGAAGAGCCCGGCGAGGTGCTTTCCGAGGACCAGCTGGAAGCGCTGCTCGACTCACCCGTGGCGCAGCCGTCCGACGGTGAGCTGTCCACCGCGGCCTTCGGGCCGGAGCAACTGGCGCCGTACTTCGCGGAAGGCACCCTGGCGAAGGCCCACGCGGAGTTCCGGCGCGGGCGCTACGCGCGGGCGCGGAGCCTGCTGGCCCAGGAGGAGGCCACGCCGCAGGTCCGCTTCCTCATGGCGCAGAGCGCGCTGCTGGCGCGCAACCACGCGGTGGCGGCCGAGGAGTTCGCCGCGCTGGCGGACGGCTACGGCGCGCTGCGCGACCACAGCCTGCTGCGGGCCGCCCAGGCCAACGAGCGGCTGCGCAAGCTGGACACGGCTGCGGGGCTCTACCGCGCCGTGAGCCCGGGCTCGCCGCTCTATCCGGAGGCGCGCTTCAGCCTGTCGCGGGTGCTCCAGCGGCGCGGCAACATCCCGGGCGCGCTGACGGCGCTCCAAGAGCTCATCGACAGCCGCCAGTCGCGAGGTCCGGACGCGCTCCGGATGAAGGCGCTGCTGGCCATCTGCGACCTGGCGCGCGCGCAAGGGCAGTACAACGCCGAGCACCGCGCGCTGCTGGAGGTGTGGGCCACCAGCCCGCTGTCGAACGAGGCGCGCCGCGCCGAGAAGCGGCTGAAGGGGCTGCCGCTGCCCCTCAAGTGGCGGGTGCGCCGCGCGGAGGCGCTGGTGGAGCTGCACCGCAACCATGCCGGCATGGCGCTGCTGGACAAGGTCCTGCCGCACCTGGAGATGCCGGACGAGCTGGCCTGCCGCGCGCACCTCACCTATGGCCGGGCGCTGCGCAAGGAGCGCAAGCACCGACGGGCCATCGAGGTGCTGGAGCCCATGGTGGCGGGCTGCACCGCGTCCGAGCAGCGGCCGCAGGCGCTCTACATCCTGGGCTACTCCCAGTCGGTGGTGGAGCCGAAGGCGGCCGTCACCACCTACGCCACGCTCGCCCGGGACTACCCGGAGCATGGCTACGCGGATGACGCGCTCTTCTTCGAGGCGTGGTTGCTCCAGCGCACGGGCGACGTGGATACGGCCCTGGTGCGCTACGAAGAGGCCGCGCGGCGCTATCCGGCGGGGAACTTCGCGTCGGAGTCGCTCTTCCGTGCCTTCTGGCTGCACTCCCGCAAGGCCAACGCCCCGGCGGCCCTGGCCGCATTGAAGGCGGTGGAGAGCCTGCCCGAGGCGGCGCGCACGGACGAGGCGCTGTGGCGCTCGCGGTACTGGCGTGCGCGCATGCAGGAGTCCGGCGCCTCGGCGCAGGCGGCGCTCGATGCGTACGCGCACATCGCCGCCGAGCGCCCCGCGGCCTGGTACGGGATGCTGGCCCGCTCACGGCTCGCGCTGCTCTCACCGGAGCGCGTGGCGCGGCTGTACCCCAAGCCCGTGCCTCCCGAGGCCATGGAGGGCACTGGCGGCTCCGGCCGCGATGACGCCCCGGCGGACGAAGCGGTGGAGGAGGTGGGCGAGTCCGAGGAGATCTGGCCGCTGCCGCCCGGCGCGCTGGCGAAGGACGCGCGCTTCAACGCCGGCGTGGAGCTGATGCGCCTGGGGCTGCCCGGCGCGGTGGAGGAGTTCCTCGCCGTGGATGCGCGCGCGCTGCCCGAGGCCCCGGCGCGGCTGCTGTATCAGACGCTGAAGCGCACCGGCCGCAATCGGGCCGCGCGGCAGGTGGCGCGCACCTCGCTGAAGCAGGAGGTGCACGGTCCGCTGAGCGCCGCGTCCCGTCCCATCTGGGAGGCCACCTGGCCGCTGGCGTACCGCTCGCCCATTGCCCGTTACGCGCGGGCCCACCGCGTGGACCCCGACCTGCTCCAGGGTCTCATCCGCGAGGAGAGCCGCTTCAATGCCCGCGCGCGCTCGGCCACGGGCGCGCTTGGCCTGGCGCAGTTGATGCCGGCCACGGCGCGACAGGTGGCGGACGCACTGGACATGCCGATGCCGGGTGAGTCCGCGCTGCTCCAGCCTCACACCAACATCCGCCTGGGCGCGGCGTACCTGGGACAACTGGTCAAACACTTCGGAGGCAACGTGGCCTACGCGGTGGCGGCCTACAACGCCGGGCCGCGCGCGGTGGAGCGCTGGCGGCATGCGCTGCCCGAAGCGGAGCTCGACGAGTGGGTGGAGCACATCGGCTTCGAGGAGACGCGCGAGTACGTGAAGAAGGTGCTCGGCAGCTACAGCGCCTACAAGCTGCTCTACGCGGACGAGCCCGCGCTGCTGAGGGACCTGCGCCTCAGTGACGCCAGCCGGCGGTGAAGCGCGGCGTCCCGGCGGAACCTCCAGGCGGCACGGTGACGTGCCGCCTGGAGGAGGGGACTCAGAAGTTGAGGCCGCCGTCCACGTCGATGGTGCGGCCGTTGAAGTAGTCGCACTCCAGGATGAACTTCACGGCGAGCCAGATGTCCTCGGGCACGCCGATGCGGCCCACGGGGATGTTGGAGACCAGCGCGTCGCGGGCCTTCTGGTTCATGCCCTGCGTCATCGGCGTCTCAATCATGCCCGGGGCCACCGCGCCCACGCGCACGCCGAAGGGGCTGAACTCGCGCGACCAGGTGACGGTGTTGGCCGCCAGCGCCGCCTTCGCGGACACGTAGTTGGACTGGCCGCGGTTGCCGTGGCGGGCAATGGACGACATGTTGACGACCACGCCGCCCTTTTGGCCGGACTCGGCGACCTTCGCCACCACCTCGCGCACCATCAGCGTGGCGCCCGTGAGGTTGACGCCGATGACGGCGTTCCAGTCGGCGGTGGACAGCTTCTTCACCTCGCCGGTGGTCCGGTCCTTCTTCACCAGCAGCGCGTCACGGAGGATGCCCGCGTTGTTGATGAGGCCGTTGAGGCCGCCCATGGCGCCCTGTGCCCAGTTCACGAAGGAGACGATGTCCTCCTCGGAGGACACGTCCAGCTTGCGGCGGTGGATGCCGGCGGGCAGCGCGGCGAGGCGCTCCTCGGCCACGTCACCCACGGCCACCTGGGCGCCCGCCTCGTGCAGGCGCTGCGCGAAGTGCGCGCCCATGCCCTGGGCGCCGCCCGTGACGATGATCTTCAGGTCCTTGAGCTGCATGTGTCTCTCCGGCAGGTGGGGTGGTACGAAATGCCGCGCAGGGTACGAAACCCCGACCGCGCTGGCCAGCGGTGAGCGAGTTGAAACCTGAATCAATCTTCAACTCTGCTGAAACAAAAAGCGCCGCGTCGTTTCCGACGCGGCGCGGCAAAGGTGCTCCGTCAGCGACTCAACCCAGCTCGGCGGCAATCACGGCGCCCAGGCGGCGCATGCCCTCGGCAATCAGATCCGGCGGGCGGTTGGAGTAGTTGAGGCGCATGAACTCCGGGCGCGGGTTGTTGGCGAAGAAGGGCGCGCCCGGCACGAAGGCCACCTTCTGCTCCACCGCCTTGGGCAGCAGCGCCTGGGCGTCCAGGCCGCCGGGCAGCTCCACCCACAGGAACATGCCGCCTTCGGGGTGCGTCCACCGGGTGCCCGCGGGCATGTGCGCCTGGAGGGCGTCCAGCATGGCCTGGGCGCGCTCGCCGTAGACGGGGCGCAGCGACTCCAGGTGGGCCGCGTAGTCGAAGCGCGCGAGCAGCTTCACCACCGCGCGCTGAGCCAATGTGGCAGTGTGCAGGTCGGTGGACTGCTTGGCGATGGCCAGGCTGCGCACGAAGTCGCGCGGGCCCACCACCCAGCCCAGGCGCATGCCCGGGGCCAGCGTCTTGGAGAAGGTGCCCAGCGACACGACGACGCCCTCGTCGTCGAAGGCGGACAGGGATGGCACGTGCTCGCCGCGGAAGCGCAGCTCGCCGTACGGGTCGTCCTCCAGGATGAGGAAGCGGTACTGCTGGGCCAGGCGGACCAGTTCGCGCCGCCGCTCCAGCGACAGGGTGGTGCCCTTGGGGTTCTGGAAGTTGGCGACCACGTACACCAGCTTGGGCTTGTGCGTGGCCAGCAGGCGCTCCAGGTCGTCGGTGCGCATGCCCTGGTCGTCGCTGCCCACCGTGGCGAAGCGCGCCTCATAGGCGCCGAACGTCTGGAGCGCCGCCAGGTAGCTGGGGTTCTCCACGATGATGAGGTCACCGGGGTCCAGCATCACCTTGGCCACCAGGTCGATGCCCTGCTGCGAGCCGTTGGTGATGAGCACCTGGTCCGCGTTGGACTGGCGGCCGCGCTTCTGGAGGTGGCCGCAAATCCACTCACGCAGCGGGCCGAAGCCCTCGGTGGTGCTGTACTGGAGCGCGGCGCGGCCCTCGGTGGCCAGGGCCTCGGCGTGCGCCTCGGCGATGGCTTCCAGCGGGAAGAGCTCCGGGGCCGGCAGGCCTCCCGCGAAGGAGAGGATGTCGGGCCGCTCGGCGACCTTCAGGATTTCGCGCACCGCGGACGTCTTGATGCGGGACATCCGTTGGGCCAACCGCCATACGGGCGGCGGGGGAAGGGGGGCGCTCATCGCGTCGGCGCTCATACGTCACGCTCCTTTTGGGGTGTCTGGAGGCACGCGGACATGCGTGTCCTCCTTCATGGACGTCAGGACGATGGTGGTCTGCGTGCGGGTGACTCCCGCGATGGTGCGCAGCGTTCCCACCAGGAGGGAGTCGAGCGAACGGGTGTTCGCCGTCTTCACCTTGAGAAGGTATGAGTCCTGGCCCGCCACGCGGTGGCACTCCAGGACATCCGGCAGCAACAGCACCTTCTGCAAGAACTCGTCGAAGTACTTCGGGTGCTCGATGCTCACGCCGATGAAGGCCGTGATGTCCTTGCCGAGCTTCGCCGCGTCCACGCGGGCCGAGTAGCCCGTGATGACGCCGCGCTCCTCCAATTTGCGGATCCGCTCCGCCACCGCCGGCTGGGACAGCTTCACCGCACGCGACAGCTCCAGCTGCGTGGCGCGGCCATCGCGCTGCAACATGTCGATGATGCGGTGGTCTAGTTCGTCCAGGAACATGGGGGCGTTTGCCTTGAATTTATAGGCACTTTTGCGGGACGGCAGATAATTTATATTTGATGCTCCAAGGGTGCAACCTCGAACGCGACGTCCATCCGCACCGTGAACTGTGTCGATGCTGACAGTGGAAAGGTGTGTCTGTCCGCCGGGCGGAGCCTCGGCCGGACGGCGGCTGGAAACTGGGGCGAGCCAGGTGCGGTGGCACCTGCCCGGGGCTCGTTGACGCCGCGCAGTGTGTCCGGATGAACGGAGGGCTGGCGCCTGACTGTTCACGGCGCCGCGCGCCGTGCTCGTGACAGCAAGTCCGCGTCACGGGCCGGGAGCCCGATCACTTTGGGGCAGGGCGGCAGAACATGGGCCGCGGACTCGCCGCGTGCATCCAGGAGAGCCTGTCGGTCTGTCGTCTCTCTTTGAAGAGAATATCGACGCCGCCTCAATGGCGAGCAGTGGCGGGCCCATGCGTGGGGTTGCGTGCGCGTCCACCTCGGTGCGCGGCTCGGGGCGGCTCGGCTGCACCTGCCCGGCACCTATGTGAGAGGCGTGGGGGCTGCCAGTGGCGCGCTGGGAGACGACCTTGCGGCGCACGACCTCTCGCGAGGCCATTGCCGACAGTCCTATGTGTTTGTGATTTCCAGCTCCGAGCGCGGTGCGGTGGGCTGCATGTCGCTTCGGAGGGGCCACGCATGAGCGCCGTGTGTCTGCCCGTCTACGTCCAGAATGCGCCTCCCGCGCATCCGTGCTGGCGCACTCCGTGTCACCGGCCGTCACTCAGGCCGAGGATGATGTGGCATGTCGTGCCCGCGCCGCCTCCCGCGCGGCAAGTCCAGACGCGCAACGGCTCCCGTCGCGTGGCCACGTGTACTGAACATTCAGAGTAGGCTTCGCGCACGTCGGCGCCGCACGAGTGCTGACGCCGTGCGTCGAACGTGCGGTTTGACGCGCGAAGCCATCGACCGTGCTTTGACACCCTCCCTGCCGGGTGCTACCGCTAGGTGAAACATGAATCGGGCTTCATCTTCTCCAGACCGCTCCGGACCCGTCACGCCGCGAGGCCAGAAGACGCGTGCGAAGCTGTTGAAGGCCGCGGAGTCGGTCTTCGGTGAGAAGGGCTACGAGCGCGCCTCCATCGCGGACATCACGCGCAAGGGTGGCGTGGCGCTCGGGACGTTCTACGTCTACTTCCCCGACAAGCAGTCCATCTTCGTCGAAGTGGTGGATGAGCTGGGCACGCGCCTGCGCCGGCTCATCGCCGAGTCCGTGGCCGGCTGCGAGGACCGCGTCGACGTGGAGCGCCAGGGCCTGCGCACCTTCTTCCAGTTCGTGCGGCAGCACCCCAATCTCTATCGCGTGGTGCGCCAGGCGGAGTTCGTGGATGAGGCGTGCTACCGCCGCTACTACGACCGCTTCGCTCGCGGCTACGTGAGCGGGCTCACCCGCGCCATGGAGGCGGGCCAGGTGCGGCGCATGGACCCGGAGGCGCTGGCCTACTGCCTCATGGGCATCAGTGATTTCCTCGGCATGCGCTGGGTCCTCTGGGAGGAGGACCCGGGGCTCGAGCGCGTCCTCGACACCGCGATGACGCTCATCTCCCACGGCCTGGACCCGCGTGCCTCCACGGGCCGCAACACCGTGAAGTCCTCCGCCGCTTCGAAGCCGAAGCCGAAGCCCAAACCGAAGCCCCTGAAGAAGAACACCCTGCGTCCCGCCCGCCGACCGGCGCGCGGCGCCCGGAGCTGACGAACACTCATGCGATACGCCCAGATTCTCTCCACTGGCCGCTACGTCCCCGAGAAGGTCCTCACCAACGCTGACGTCGAGAAGATTCTCGGTGAGAAGGTGGATGAGTGGCTCCAGCAGAACGTGGGCATTCGCGAACGCCACATGATGGCGGATGACCAGGCCACCTCCGACCTCTGTGTGGGCGCCGCCCGTCAGGCGCTGGAGCGCGCGGGCACGAAGCCGGAGGAACTGGACCTCATCATCATCGCCACCGACACCCCGGACTACCTCAGCCCCGCCACGGCCTCCGTGGTGCAGGCGAAGCTGGGCGCGGTGAACGCCGGCACCTACGACCTCAACTGCGCGTGCGCGGGCTGGGTGACGGCGCTGGACGTGGGCTCCAAGACGATTGCCGCGGATGACAGCTACCAGCGCATCCTCGTCGTGGGCGCCTACGGCATGTCGCGCTACATCAACTGGAAGGACAAGAAGACCGCCACCCTGTTCGCGGACGGCGCGGGCGCGGTGGTGCTGGGCGCGGGTGACACGCCCGGCTTCATGGGCGCGAAGCTGCTGGCCAACGGCGAGTACCACGACGCGCTGGGGGTCTACACCGGCGGTACGAACCGCCCGGCCACCGCGGAGTCGCTGGATCTCACGGGCGGCAAGCCCGCGGTGCAGTTCGTCCGCAAGTTCCCGGCGACGTTCAACACCGAGCGCTGGCCCATGCTGCTGGACCAGCTCCTCAAGCGGCAGAACCTGAAGCTGGACGACGTGAAGCAGTTCGTCTTCACGCAGCTCAACCTGCGCACCATCGAAGCGACCATGAAGATCCTGGGCCAGCCGATGGAGAAGGCCCACTACACCATGGACAAGTGGGGCTACACCGGTTCGGCCTGCATCCCGATGACGCTGGATGACGCGGTGGTGCAGGGCAAGGTGAAGCGCGGCGACCTGGTGGCCCTGTGTGCCAGCGGCGGCGGGCTCGCCATGGCCTCCGCCCTCTACCGCTGGACGGCCTGAGTCACGCCATGACGGAGGGCGCGCACATGTTCATCGGTGACTGGATGGGCCGTGGTGCCCTCTACTGGCCCGACAGTGTCGCGGTGGTGGACCCGTCCCGGGGTGACGCGGGCCGCTTCACCTACCGCGCGATGAACATGCGCGCCACCGCGCTGGGCGGCTGGCTGCGTGACGTGGCTGGCGTGCAGAAGGGCGACCGGGTGGGCATCGTGGCCCACAACGGCGTGGAGTACCTGGACGCGCTGTTCGCCTGCGCGAAGATTGGCGCCGTCTTCGTCCCCTTCAACTGGCGCCTGCACGCCGCCGAGCTGGCGGACCTGGTGCGCTCCATCCGTCCGGGCGTGCTCCTCTTCGGCGACGACTTCCGCGACACCCTCGCGGACGTCCGCGAGCGCCTGGGCGGTGGTCCCCGCCTGGTGTCCCTGGAGTCGCAAGGCCTGCCGGGCGCGGATGCCTACGCGGCGACGCTGGCCCACGTGCCGGGCTCGCCGGTGACGCAGGACGCGGTGTCCGAGGAGGACATCCTCTGCCTCATCTTCACCGGCGGAACGACGGGGCGCTCGAAGGGCGCGCGCGTCAGCTACCGCATGGTGGCGTGGAACACCCTCAACACGCTGGTCCACGAGGTGCGGCCCGGCGACGTCACGGTGACGCACACGCCCATGTTCCACACGGGCGGATTGCTCGTGTACACGCTGCCGCTGCTCACCGTGGGCGGCACCGTCGTCCTCATGCGCCGGTGGGAGCCGGAGGCGCTGCTGGACCTCATCCCCCGGGAGAAGGTGACGCTCTTCTTCGCGGTGCCCACGCAGTACCAGCAGCTCCTGGAGTCGCCGCGCTTCAAGACGACGGACTTCTCCTCCGTGCGCTTCATGACCAGCGGCGGCGCGGCGCTGCCGGTGCCGCTCATCCAGGCGTGGCAGGCGGTGCACCCGGTGCCCTTCAAGCAGGGCTTCGGCATGACGGAGTTCGGCCCGGGCCTCTTCAGCATGGGACCGGAGTACGCGGTGTCGAAGGCGGGCTCTATTGGCCGGCCCAACTACTTCATCGCCGCGAAGCTGGTGGATGACGACGGCCGGGAGGTCCCCACGGGAGAGGTGGGGGAGCTGCTCCTCAAGGGCCCCTCCATGTGCTCCGGCTACTTCGAGGACGAGGCCGCCACGCGCGAGGCGATTGACGCGGAAGGGTGGCTGCACACCGGCGACCTGGCGCGCGTGGACGCGGACGGCTTCTTCACCATCGCTGGGCGCAAGAAGGACATGTTCATCTCCGGCGGAGAGAACATCTACCCGCTGGAGCTGGAGTCCGCGCTGTACGAGCACCCCGCGGTGGCGCAGTGCGCGGTGGTGGGCGTGCCCGACGAGAAGTGGGGCGAGGTTGGCCGCGCCTTCGTGGTGCTGAAGCCGGATGGGAAGGTTTCGGCGGAGGCGCTGTTGGAGCACCTGCGGGGACGCGTGGCGCGCTTCAAGGTGCCCAAGCGCGTGGAGTTGATGGAGCGCCTGCCCATCTCCGCGGCCGGAAAGATTCTCAAGCGTGAGCTTCGCGACGCGGCCGTGGCCGCGGACCGGGACAGCTCGCGTCATTGAGCGTGAACGCACCTTGAAGGACGGGCCACGCCAACGGTGGCTCGCTGCCTGTCGACTGTCGCGTCAGCCCGGCGATGCCCGCCGGAGGAAGAGGAGCAACCCATGAAGAAGAAGCTGCTGCTGTCCGCGGTGATGACGTCTGCGCTGTCCCTGGTGGGCTGTGGTGAGAGCGACCCGGTGGACAACACGCCCAACCTGAGCACGCCGCAGGGCATCCTGGCGTTCGTGGAAGGCAAGACGCTGACGATGACTGGGGCCAACATTCCCAGCCATCCGAACGGCTTCAGTGAAGACATCAACTTCGGTGCCAGCTCGCAGTGTTATCAGAGCGTCACCATGACGGTGCAGGGCGGCAACTTCCGGGTCGACAGCATCCCGGGCACCATCGAGGGCGCGCCGAACGCGGGCATGTCCGGCACCTGCAACCCCGAGCTCCCGCAGAACGCGCTGTCCTTCACCTCGACCGTCGTGAGCATCGAGAACGTGCAGGGTGACGGCGAGTGCTTCGACGTCGCGTTCACCTACCCGGGCTTCCGGCAGGTGGGCCGCGGCGCGTTCTCCGCGGACCGGCGGACGCTGGACCTGGAGCTCTTCTTCGAGGGCGGCGCTACGGGCGCCAACTGCGCGGCGGGCGGTGTGGGCTCGGCCACGGTGAACCAGGTCATCGGGGGCGAGAGCCGGCCGTTCGATGGCAAGGCGGTGCAGCGCTACACCATCGGCGGCTAGCGTGAGTCCCGCTGGAAGGGAGGCGTGCTCCTCCTCCCTTCCGCGTGGGGCCCGTGCCCGGCGGGTGCCGTGTGGCGCGGGCGCGGCAGAGGTGGAGCACGGCCTCGCGAGGCGGGCAGTCCGCGGGCCACGGAAAAAGTCGAGCACGCAGACGTTCGCAGTCCGGCCGGAAGGCTGGGAGCGCCCCCGCGCATGGGGCCGAGGTGTTTATGGCACGGTGGTGGTTGTCCGAGGCACGCAGGGCGGCGCGGCGGTCCGCGGGAGCCCTGGCGTTGGCGCTGGCGGGTGTGTCGCTTCCGGCGGCGGCGCAGAGCACGCCGGTTCCCGGCCTTTACTACGGTGAGTGGAACGACGAGGCGAACCGCGACGAGGACGCGAAGCCGAGTCAGTTCAGCCTCATCAACTACTTCTTCACGCGCGTGTCGGTGCAGAACCAGGTGGGCGACCCGGCCGGCCTTCGCGGCGTGTCGCTGGGCCCCATTGGCATGCCCGCGGGAAGCGCGGTGCGCGCCGAGCCCGGCCTGTCCGCGTACTTCATCGAGCAGCGGTGGATTCCCGTCATGGAGTACAGCCCCCACTTCGTGGACGGACTGGCCTCCTTCCGGGCCCAGTTCGAAATCGACTACATGTGGGGCCGGTCGGCCAACGCGCTCCAGCAGAACGAGGGCGGCGGCTTCAACGCTGACCAGGTCAACATCCAGACGAAGAACGTCAACGTCGCGCTGTATCCCACGCGCAAGCCGCGTGAGTTGACGTTGCTGGTGGGCACGCAGCCCGTCTACGACAACGTCTACGACCCCACGCGCACGCCGCTGTCGGACATCACCCGCACCGGCTACAAGATGAGCTTCCTGGGCAGCGACGCCACGGGCATCTCCATCTTCAGTGGCTACAAGGGCCTGGCCAAGCTGAGCCTGATGCCGCTGGGCACCGCGCAGGCGGACAAGGGCACGCGCAACGACCCGCGCCTGAAGTACATCTGGCTCATCACCGGCGACTACGTCTACCCGGTGCGGCCCAACACCAACGTGGGCCTGTCGCTGTGGTTCCTCAACGACCAGACGAAGGGGGACGCCTACGCCTTCGAGGGCCTGGTGAAGAGCGGTCCGTCCTCCACGGGTCTCAACACCTTCACGGGCACGGCGCGCTTCGACATCGCGCGGCCCACGGGCAACGTCTTCTGGGCGGGCGCCAACTTCAACCACAACATCGACTTCCGCACGGGCCGGTTCGGCGCGTCCGGCTTCGTCATGTACAACGGCGGCAAGTACGTCAGCGACGACCCGGAGCGCTCCGCCATGGCCGAGCTCAACATCTCCGGCCTCTCCGCCAACCTGGAGCTGATGTACCAGTGGGGCCGCGGGCCCGCGGACATGCTCACGCTGGAGGGCATGTACACCACCGGCGACGATGACCTCTCCGACAGCCGTTACACGGGGGCCTTCACGCTCAACCAGTACGGCCTGCCGGGCGCGGTGTGGTTCAACCACAAGATGCTCATCCTGTTCCCGTTCACCAGCACGGTGAACAACTACACGGGCGCGGTGACGGACATCTCCAACCAGGGCTACGGCATGCGCGCCGCCATCGCCACCGCGGCGTGGGACATGGTGCCCAACAAGCTGAACCTCAAGCTGGGCGTGGGCACCGCCACCTCTGACGCGACGCCCGTGCGGTGGACGCCCGAGGTCGAGCGCGGCCGGTACATCGGCACCGAGGTCAACGCGGAGCTGCGCTACCACATCCGCTACCTCATGACGGCCGGCCTGCACGCGGGCTACCTGTTCCGGGGCAGCTTCTACGACGGCTCGCCCACCATCCGGACCAATCCCTTCTCCGTCTTCACCACCTTCACCTGGTACGCGTTCTGACCATGAGCACCTCCCGCGCATTCACGGCCCTGCTCCTCGCGGCGGGGCTCTCCTCCGCCGGTTGCGTGCGCTCGTACGCGCACCAGCCCGCGCTCTCCTTCCAGGATTTGGACTACACCTCCGAGGGCTCGAAGCAGCCCTGGCCGGTGAAACGGATTCCGCTTCCGCGCACCGCGAATCAGTACGGCATGGCCGTGGTGCCAGAGATGGCCTACGTCGACATGCCCGGCAGCGGCCCGGACGCGAAGGCCGTCGTCTTCATCCACGGCCTGGGTTCGTACCTGAAGTTCTGGCGGGCGCAGCTGGACGCCTTCCAGCAGCAGGGCTACCGCGTCATCGCGGTGGACCTGCCCGGCTACGGCAAGTCCGACAAGCCCGGCACCTTCCCGTACACCATGGAGGCCATGGCGGACGCGGTGCTGGAGCTGGTGGACGGCCTGGGCCTGGACAAGCCCGTGCTCGCCGGTCACTCCATGGGCGGGCAGACGTCGCTCTCCTTCGCCATCCGCTACCCGGAGTCGCTGAGCGGGCTGGTGCTGGCGTCGCCCGCCGGCTTCGAGAAGTTCAGTTGGCGGGAGAAGGAGTGGTTCGCGCGGGCGATGAGCTCCGAGTTCATCAAGTCCGCGCCGGAGGCCAGCATCTGGGGCAGCGTGCGCCAGGCCAACTTCATGCACTGGCGGCCGGAGCTGGAGTGGCTGATTGAGGAGCGCGTGCGGCTGGCGAAGTCGCCCGAGTTCGATGCCTATGCCTACGCCAACGTGCGCACGGTGCGAGGCCTGTCCCACAACGACTTCGTGCGCGACAACCTGAACCGCGTCACCGTGCCCACCGTCATCATCTACGGCACGGATGACCGGCTCATCCCCAGCCCCTTCCTCCACGGCGGAGAGGCGCGCGGCATCATGGAGTACGGCGCGTCCCACATTCCCGGCGCGAAGCTGGTGGCGCTGGAGGGCTGTGGGCACACCGTGCAGCTCGACTGTGCGGAGCGCTTCAACGAGGCGGCCTTCGCGTTCGTCCGCGACGCGGCGGCGGGGCGCATCGAGGTGCCTTCCGCTCCCGCGAAGGAGGAGGCGCCGCGGCCGGAGTCTCCGCCCGCGCCGGCGTCCGAGCCGCTCACGCCGGAGAGCCTGCCTCCGCCCACGCCGGGCCAGGAAGGCGAGCCGACGCCGGGCGTGCTGCCCCAGCCGTAGTGGGGTGTTGCGCCGGTCCACCTCCACCCTTTCGCGAGGGTGGAGGTGCCGGGTGCGGATGACTACGGGATGGTGTGGTTGACCACCATGTCGTACTGAACCTCGGCCGTCAGGTCCTTCGAGTTGAAGTGGCCGTAGGGGTAGCCGGTGTAGCGCTTCTCACCCGTCTGCCCGGGGATGCGCGACGTGTACTCACCGTAGACGATGCCGTCGTAGCCGATGATTTCGTCCGCCGTGGAGTAGATGGTGTAGCGGAAGGCGCCCTCGTAACCGCTCGTCGAGCGCAAGTCATTGAGGTACGTCGAGCGGCCGGTGACGCTGCCCCAGAAGAGGTAGCCCGGGTACAGGCCGTTGGTGGAGCCGCAGGTGGGCGTCGTCGGGCCGGACATGTAACAAGACGTCAGGCCCAGGTTGGCGCCGGCGATGCCGACGAAGGTGTCCACCGAGGACGTGAGCGGCGCGCCCACGTTGTATGTGCCGCCGTCCGCCGCGTCGTGGGCCGTGCCGCCGAGGATGGCCTTGCGCGCCAGCGTCACGCCCATGGAGTGGGCGATGATGTCCACCTTCGAGGCCCCGGTGTACGCCTTCACCGCCTCGATGAACTTGCGCACCTTCATCACGTTCTGCTTCGAGTGGTACTGGTTCGCCGACTGGAGCGCGTTGGCCGGGCCCCACGTCGTCGCGTACAGCTCGCTCGTCTTGTAGCCCCGCGAGTGGAAGTACTCGAGGGAGTTGGTCCAGCCTGTCTGGCCGAAGACCGAGCCCACCGCCTTGTCCGAGTTGCCGTGGATGAAGATGACGGGCTGCTTCGTCACGGTGTCGGAGGCGCTGGCCTTGCCGCCGTAGCTGCCGCCCGTGAGGTCCGTGCGAACGAAGTCGTAGCTGTTGTAGCCGTTGGACGACAGCCAGTTGCGGAAATGGGTGGTGGCGCCGGAGGTGGAGACCGCCGCGGCTTCCACCTCGCCAATCGTCTCTTCGTGGGACGCGATGTCCTCGCCGCAGCCGGTGGTGATGCCAAGCAGCAGCGTGCTCGCGAGATACAGCGAAGGCCTCAGTCGCATGGGCATACTCCTTCGTTTGTTTGGGAATTCGATACACAGTCTAGAGACATCGCTCGCGCGCGTCTTCCGCTGACTGGACGTGCGCGGACGTTGTCGCGTTGCGTCGCGTGGTAAGCAACGGGCCATGCGCGCACGCAAGGTCGTCATCCGGAAAGCAGGTGGGTATGAGCAGCTCCACCTTGAAGAGGTGAATCAGGATTCACCTGGAATCGGTGAGGTCCGGGTGGCCACCGAAGCCATTGGGGTGAACTATGCGGACTGCGTCATCCGCATGGGGCTGTACGCCTCCGCGAAGGAGTATGTGGGGTGGCCCATCACCCCGGGCTTCGAGTTCGCCGGCCACGTGGATGCCGTGGGACCGGGCGTGGAAGACCTGGCACCCGGAGCGCGAGTGTTCGGCGTGACGCGCTTCGGTGGTTACGCCACCCACGTCACGGTGCCCCGTCACCAGGTGTTCACATTGCCCGCGCGGCTGAGCATGGAGCAGGCCGCGGGGTTCCCCACGGTGTTCCTCACCGCGTACTACGCCCTGTTCGAACTGGCGCACCCGCAACCGGGGGCCAACGTGCTGGTGCACTCGGCGGCCGGAGGCGTGGGTGGGGCGTTGCTCCAGTTGGGCCGCATCGCCGGGTGCCGGATGGTGGGCGTGGTGGGTGGGACGCACAAGGTGGAGACGGCTCGCGCGCAGGGGGCGGAGGTCGTCATCGACAAGAGCCGGGAGGACTTGTGGAGCGCGGCCAAGAAGGCGGCGCCCCGTGGGTATGACGTGGTGCTGGATGCGAATGGGCCGTCCACGCTGCGCGACAGCTACAAGCACCTGGCGTCGCCGGGGAAGCTCGTCATCTACGGCTTCCACTCCATGCTGCCGCGCACCGGTGGGCGGCCGAACTACGCGAAGCTGGCCTGGGACTGGCTGCGCACGCCACGGTTCGATCCGCTGACGCTCACCAACGACAACACCAGCGTGCTGGCGTTCAACCTGTCGTACCTGTTCGAGCAGCGCGCCGTGTTGGAGGAGTCCATGGCGCGGCTCTTGGGCTGGTTGGAGGAGGGGAAGCTGGTGCCGCCACCGGTGAAGTCGTTTCCGTTGGACGCGGTGGCGGATGCGCACCGGGCACTGGAGTCCGGCGGCACGGTGGGGAAGCTGGTGTTGGTGCCGTGAGGGCGTGCTTCAGAGGGGGAGCTGCGCGCCCTGCAGGGTGAGGAGGCTCTGCGGGACGACCCATGCCGCCTCCGGGTCGGAGAGCACGCCGAGGTACGCGCCCGGCACCACATGGGGGCCGTGCGCCACCGGGACTCTCAACCGGAGGGGCACCTTTCGCGGCGCTGGGTGGGACGGGTGCCACGGGGTGACGTGGAGGTCGAGCAGGTAGTGGGTGCTGCGGCCGTCGCTGTCCCGCACCTGCTCCACGATGGCCGAATCCGTGATGCGCGCCCACGTCAGGATGGCGCGGCGCACGTGCTCAACGTGTTCGGCCTGGTTGTGCTGGCGGGCTTTGCTCTCCTGGCTGAACCGGAGCGCGGCGAAGATCCACGCCACCAGTCCGCCGATGAAGCCCACCATGGCCACGGCACGCTCGTTTTCGTAGAGGGCGTAGGCGCCCAGTAACGGAAGGCCGATGCCGATGATGATGGTGTTCGTGGTCCCTTGATAATGCGCGGGCGGCTTCGGCTGAACGCGCAGCGGTGGAGGCGGCCACGGTGGCGTGGCGCCCTCGGCGAGGGTCGACGGCGCGGGGCTCAATGCAACGAGCTGGGTGTTGTGGTGCGAGAGCATGTTCGTGACGACTTTCTGTGTGCCTGGGGTGACGCACATTCAGGCCGTGCTGTGTGTGTGTCCCGGTACGTACTTTCAAGCACGCGACGGCACGGCCGAAAGCCCCATTCTATCGAGCGGGCCGAGGCGCCTGTGGGGGAGCGGAGTCCTTCGCGGGAGGCCCCTGGGGGCGTGCGCGCTGGCGCTCCCGCATCATCGCGTCGATTCGGCGGCCCAGCGCAGGGATTCGCTGCGTGTAGCTGATGGACGTGCTGACGTAAGGGAAGCCGTCTTCGCCCTTCGCGAAGTCCGCCGCGTCGGCCACTTTCGCGTCGTAGTAGCGGTAGCCCAGGTTGGACAGGAACACGACGATGTATCGGCGCCAGGGCTTGCCGGGCAGGGAGCGGACGATGCCGCCGTCGCTGCCGTAGTTCTCCGTCAGCCCTGTCTTATGGAGGAATGTGACTTCCGCCGTCGCGTTGCAGGGGCGCGTGTCCCGGCCGAAGGCGGTCTCCGCCGCCGTTACGGTGCCGTCCTCGGAGTTCACCCATCGAGTAGGGACGGCCGCGGGGATGCCTGGCTCCGCGCGGGCATCTCCGCACAGCAGCGTGGATGACAGCGCTTCGTGCAGGGCCTGGTCGGCGAGCAGGGATTGGAGGTGGGACCTGGACGCGCCAGAGAGTTCCTTCGCCGTCACCTCGCGGCCTGAGGCGGTGCGCCAGAGGACACCGGGGCCTCCTTCGATGAGCAGCAACAGCCGCGCTGTATCGAGCGCTGTCATGTGAATCTGGCCGGGGTTCCAGCTCCGGCCTGTCACCGGGGACGTGCCATGGACTTGCAGCGTGTCCAGGCCCAGCGCCGCCAGCTCCGCGTTGAGGCCCGCCATCGCGCCTTGTTCGTGGAGCAGCTTCACCAGGGCCTCGGTGGCGGTGTTGTCCGATTCGGTCACCATTGGCTCCAGCCAGTCACGTATCGGGCGCGTGCCCTTGTCCTCGGTGTCTCGGAGGAAGCGCCAGGGCTGGTCCCACGTGAGGTGACCCTGGTCCACCCACCGGAGGACGCGAAAGGCGATGAGCAGCTTGAAGAGCGAGGCGGGGTAGGGCGCCATGAAATGGAGCGGCGCTTTGTCTCGTCCGGGGACCAGGGGCTCCGTGGGTGTGGCGTCGTGGGCGCCGCTGTCCCGATGGTCCAGATTCCACGCTGTGTAACGCACTGCCGTGGTGCCCAGCGTTTCGACGTCGATGGGGACGATGGCGCCAGTTGGGTAGTCGCGCGACAGCAGCACGTTGGCGGCGGCCGTGGGGCGGCTCCGGGCATCCAGTTCGATGACGGCGACGTCGACGTAGGGCGCGTGGGCGATGCGCGCACCGTCGCGCTTGAAGTCGAGCACCTGGTCAAAGCCCGCGTCCCGCACGGCCGCGAGGAGTGACTGCTCCAGCGTGGCGGAGGCTTTGGCGCGGCGTGTGCGTTCAGCGCGCGGGAGCCGCGTGGATGCGGCACCTGCTTCCGCACACAGCAGGAGGAGCATTGCGACGAGCAGCCATGGGTGGGATGGGGGCTGCATGTCGTGTGGCCCTCCGAACGGGTGGGGCGGTGACGGTGAGGCGGGTTGCTTGCCCGCTTCCCTTTCCTGAGCCGGGCGCGATGCCGCCGGGTTCAGCTAGCGTGGATACCATGCCCATCGTCCATGACTGGCTGGCACGGCGTGCCGCGCTGGCCCCTGAGCGTACCGCCCTCATCGACGCCGACCATGGCGAGCGACGCATCTCCTTTCGTGAATGGAACGATTCGGCTTCGCGTACCGCCGCTTTCCTCCACCATGTGCTGGGCGTGGGGCGAGGGGACCGTGTGGCGGTGCTCGCCTACAACTGCGTCGAGTTCCTCGACCTCTTCTTCGCGTGCGCGAAGCTGGGCGCCGTCCTCCAGTCTCTCAACTGGCGGCTGAGTGCCGCGGAGCTGGGAGCACTACTCGCGGATGCCGAGCCAGTGGTGTTCGTCTTCGGGCAGGAGTTCCGAGCCCAGGTGGAGGCCGTGCGGTCTGGCGCGTCCTTCGTGCGCCACTGGCTCAGTCTCGCGGCTCCAGGGCCGCGCGAGCGGGCCTTCTCCGAGCGCGACACGCAGACGGACGTGGCCCTCCCTCCGCTGGAGCTGGAGGAGGATGCCCCATGGGTGCTCTGCTACACGGGTGGAAGCACCGGTCTGCCGAAGGCTGCGGTGCTCACGCACCGCTCCATCACCGCCAACGCGGTGAACACGGTGATGGGCTGGGGCCTGACCGCCGATGACGTGGCGATCCTCAACGCGCCGTTGTTCCATGCCGGAGGACTCAGCGTCTTCACCGCGCCGCTGGCCTACGTTGGCGGCGCATCGGTGGTGTGCCGGGGCTTCGATGTGGAGGGCGTGTTCGACCTCGTGCAGCGGGGCGTGGTGAGTCTCTTCTTCGGCGTGCCCACCATGTTCATCGAGATGCAGCGCCACCCGCGCTTCGATGCCGTGGACCTGTCACGCCTCAAGCTGGTCATCAGCGGCGGCGCGCCCTGCCCGGCCCCCGTCTTCGAGCGCTTCTTCGCTCGGGGCGTGGACTTCAAGACGGGGTATGGCCTCACCGAAGCGGGCCCCAACAACTTCTGGCTTCCGCCGGAAGACGTGCGCCGCAAGCCGGGGGCGGTGGGCGTGCCGCTGTTCCACGTCGAGGCTCGCATCGACGGTGAGACGCAGCCGGGCGACGTGGGCGAGTTGCTCTTGCGAGGCCCTCACCTGTGCGCGGGCTACTGGCGCCGTCCGGAGGACACCGCCCGCACCTTCGCGGACGGCTGGCTGCACACCGGCGACCTGGCCACGCGGGACGCGGAGGGATGCTTCCGCATCGTGGGCCGCAGCAAGGACCTCATCATCTCCGGCGGTGAGAACATCTACCCGTCGGAAGTGGAGAGTGTCCTCGCGGGGCATCCCGATGTGGCCGAGGTCGCCGTCATCGGCGTGGCGGACCCCAAGTGGGGGGAGACGCCGCGCGCGCTCGTCGTCGCACGGCCGGGGACCTCGCCTTCGGCGGAGGCCCTGCTGCGCTTCTGCGATGGACGGCTCGCTCGCTACAAGACGCCGAAGTCGATTCGTTTCGTGGAAGCCCTGCCGAGGACCTCCGCCGGCAAGGTCGACCGGCGCGCGCTCGGTGCCGCGCACGGCGCGCCCTGAGTTGCCCACAAGTCCTCCCCAGGCCCGTGTCCCTGGCGGCTGCGCATCCGTTCGTGCCGGGCCGCCGAGGTGCCGGTCACGCGGCAGGCCATCTTTGTCGAGCTGGCTGACGACGGAAGAGGCGCGTCAGGGCCTGGAGCGAGTCTGCACGCCCACCGCCAGGATGCGCATGGCCCGGACGTCCACGGCGTAGGTGGTGATGTCTCGAAGCGGCTTGCCGGAGATGGCTTCCACGGAGAGCGCCGGTGATGGCGGGCAGACGGTGTCGTTCTGCTGGAACTCAACCAGGACCACGCCCTCCGGCCCCGGCGCAGAAGTCACGTCGTAGGACTGTGGCAGGTAGAGGCATGCCTCGTCGGGGCGAACACCCGGGGGGATGGCTGCACCGCGTGGCCTGAAGTCATCCATGGCGAGTTGGATGGCCGCGGCGGTGTTCCCTTCCAGGTGAAGCATCCCTTCTGATGGGAGTTCGAGTGGGAAGGTGAAACCCGCCGCTTCTTCGGGTGTCGCTCGGGGAAGGAGCGGCGCGGTTGTGGCGCAGCCCACCGACAGGGCTCCGAGCATGAGGAGCGAAAGCGGCCCAGAGCGCGTCATGGCTGCTGCACCGCCAGGATGCGCCACGCGCGAGTGTCCACCGCATAGGTGGCACCCATGTCGGTGACGGGGCCGTCTTGCATGCAAGCACCTGCGCTGACGGAGAAGCGAACGAGGAGGATGCCTCCTGGCATGGGGGCGGTCCTCACGTCATAGGACTGTCGCTGGTTCAGGCAGACCTCCACGGGGGAAGCGTTGCCGGGGATGCGAAGGTGCCTGGGACGGAAATCATCCATCGCCAACTGGATGGCGGCCGCCGTTGCCGAAGGAATCTCGTGTCGGCCGTCAGCAGGAAGCGCGTCCGGGAACTTGAACCACGCTGCTTCTTCCGGTGCGGCGCGTGGAAGCGTCGCGGAGCGGGGGATACATCCCGACAGCAACATGCAGAATGAGAGGACCTTGAACTTCATTCCGTCACCGTGGTGATGCGGCCGGTGGCCTTGTCTTCGGGAAGGATGCGTCCAACGAGTCTCCATTGCCGGGCCTCCCGGACGTACAGTTCGCCAGGCCGGGCCTCATTCGCATGGGGAACGAGCTTGTGGATGATGCACCGGGCGTCGAACTGGATTCGGATGAAGTACCGCTGAGTGTTCGCTCTGCGGTCCTCTTCCGACATGGGGGACGGCGACCAGGGGTGGCTGTGATAGTCGGCGATGACCGATGCTCGGCCGCGTGTGTCCTGGACGCTCATGGGGGCATAGCAGGTCTTTCGCCTGCTGGGGCCCACAGGGCGTTTCGTGCCCAGTGGAGACGGGAAGCTCGCGTGGTAGATGCCATCGCCCAGGGAATAGAGCGCCCCGCAGTACTCCTGGCCATGGTCGCGGTCCGTCGCGCCCGGTAGCCGCATGATGGCGGGGCAGAGCTGGTCGATGACCACGTCGATGTCATCGGAAGGGGAAATGGCCTCCCATGGCCCCCGGACCCAGACACGCCGGCTGGTGGCGTTCGCGAAGCCATAGTGCTCGGCTTCACGGGGCATCCATGGGGTGCCAGCGCGCACGGCGACTCAGAGGCTGGCGAAGCGCAGGCACCGTTGGTGGCGCAGTCCTGGGAGGTTGGCGGCCATGTGGGCCGCGGCCAATTCACCCCCGCGCCGTGAAGCGTCCGGCCAGGTCCTTCAGCTTGGACGCCCGTGCCCGCAGGTCTTCCACGGAGCGGGCAATCTGCTGCACGCCAGCCACCGATTCCGTCGAGCGCACCGAGAGCGCCTGGATGCTCCCGGCGATGCTCTCCCCCGACGCGGACTGGCGCGTGTTCTCGTCCGCCATCCGCTCCACCTTCCCGCCAATCTCATTCACCCCCGCGAGCAACCGCGACAGCGCGTCTCCCGCCGCCGAGGACAAGCCCAGCCCTTCTTGCGCCGCCGTGGTGCCCTGGCGCATCAGGTCCGCCGCCGCCCGCGTGTCCGCCTCGCTCCGGCTCAGCAGCGTCTGCACCTGCCCCGCCGCATCCCGCGTCCGGTTCGCCAGCTTGCGCACCTCGCCGGCCACCACCGCGAAGCCCTTGCCGTGCTGGCCCGCGCGCGCCGCTTCAATCGCGGTGTTCACCGCCAACAACTGCGTCTCCTCCGCCACCTGCTGGATGAGCCGCAACATCTCCGCCGTCACCCGGCCAGAGGCTTGCAACCGCTCCACCGTCCGCGCCGAGCCCTCCACCACCTCCACGATTTCCGCCATCTTCCGCAGCGCCTGGCCCACCGCCGCGCCCCCCTCGCGCGCCACCTGACCGTTGTCCGCCGCCGTCTTCGCCGCCGTGCGCGCCGCCTCCGCTCCCTGCGACACCCGCGCGCTCATGCCCTGCACCGTCTGCGCCGCGCGCTGGAGTGAGTCCGACTGCTCCCGCGTCGTCACGGACAACGCATCCGCGGAGGCTCGGATGCGCTCCGCGTCCGCCGCCGTGGCGCCCGCCGCATCCACCAGCGCCGCCACCACCTCGCGCAGTCCCGCCACCATGGTGTTGAAGGCCGCCGCCAACTGGCCCACCTCGTCCGTGGAGCGCACCTCCACCCGGGCCTCCAAATCACCGCGCGCCACCCGGTGCGCCGCCTGCGCCAGCTCCCGCACCGGCCGCACCACCCGGCGCGACAGATATGCGCCGGCCATCAGCGCGAGCGCCAGCGCGCCGCCCACCGCCAGGAGGATGCGCTGGCGCACCGCCGCCACCTCGCGCTCGATGTCCTCCACGTACACGCCCGTGCCCAGCACCCAACCCCAGGGCGCGAAGAGCTTCACGTAGCTCTCCTTCGGAATGGCCTCCGGCGAGCCCGGCCGCGTGGCTTCGTAGGACACCGCGCCCTGGCCCTGGGCCCGCGCCAGCGTGACGATGTCCACGAACACCGGCTTGCCGCGCACGTCGCGGTAGCCCTTCAGGTCCTTGCCCAGCATGTCCGGCAGGTGCGGATGCATGACGAGCCGCGTGTCCAGGTCGTTGACCCAGAAGTACTCCACCTGTGAGTAGCGCAGCTGCTCCAGCAGCGCCGCGGCCTGCGTCTGGGCCTCCTGTCGCGTCAGCGCGCCCGACCGCTCACGGGCCTCGTAGACCTCCAACACGCCGTAGGCCGTCTCCACCGCCTGCTTCAGTCCCAGGATGCGGTCCGTGCGGAGCTGCTCCCGCAACTGCGGCAAGACGAACCCCAGGATGACGACGAGCAGCGGCAGCGCCACCACGCCCATCGCCACGCACAGCTTCACCAGCAAATTCCGGCCGACCGCCATCGGCCCTCAGCGTATCCGCCGCGTCGTCACCGTGCTCGTTCACCTGAGTCTGGAAATACCCCCGGTGTCAGTCCTGCAGGGGGTTCGCACACCCGGTGAGGTCTCCTGCGATTCATCAAGTCCTGTATTTCCAGATAGATATGAAGCGTGGTGAACCGCTTCTGCGCACGTTGAAAACATGAACCAACCCTAGAGGGCGGGACAGCGTGCAGGACTCGACGGAACCGTAGGAAAGTCGCCGCACAACGTGTCAGGTCCTCCTGGCACCCAGGCGACTGCATGGGCCCGGAAGGCATGCGGAGGCCTCTCACTCGACGTTTTCCGTCGAGAAAAGGCATCGGCCGCGCGTCGTGGATGGACTCGCGAAGTCCACTGCGTGCACAGCAACCCTATGGGTGAACAATTGGAGACTGACCCGGCAAGTTCTGTCTGTCTGCCCCCATACGTCCTATGCCAGCGGCCAAACGTTCCGGGTCGGTAAGGCATGGACAAGAAACTCGCAACCACAATCGGAGCTGCCGCGCGCGTTGCTCGCACCCGCCTGGAGCTCACCCAGGCGGACGTGGCTGAGCGTATCGATGTGGCCACCGAGGTCTACGGGCGCTTGGAGCGCGGCGGGATGCTGCCCAGCGTGCAGACGCTGCTGAAGCTGTGCCACGAGCTCCACGTCTCAGCGGATGAGCTCCTGGGGCTCTCCGCGAACGCCGTCAACGGGGGCGCGCGTCCCGGTGACCCGCCCGCCTCGCCGCAGGAGCGCCCCGAGGTCCGGCGCCTGCTGCGCACCGTGCGTCCGCTGGAGCCCGCGAAGGTGAAGCTGTTGGGGCTGGTGGCCAACGCGCTGAACCGCCGCTGAGCCTCCGCCGCTTCAATTCCTCACAGCTCGGAGAGGATTCGGTTCAGCTCGTCAGGCTTCACGGGCTTGACCAGATGCCGGTCGAACCCGGCGCGCAGTGCCTGGTCCCGTCCCTCGGGGCTGCCGTAGCCCGTCATGGCCACCAGCCGGATGTCATTGCCCACCTGGGCGCGCAGCGTCTGCGCTACCCGGTAGCCGTCCAGCCCTGGCAGGCCGATGTCCACCAACGCCAGCTCGGGCGGCTGCGCCGCCGCGAGCGCCACGCCCTGGAGGCCGTCCGGCGCCACCGCCACCTGGTGGCCCCACAGCTCCAGCAGGTCGCGCATGGCCTGACGCGCGTCCGAGTTGTCCTCCACCACCAGGACGCGCCGGCCGCGGCGGAGGTCCACCGCGTCGCGCGCGGGCGCGGACGCGTCCATCGTGGGGTCCAGGGGCAGCTTCACCACGAACTCGCTGCCGTGGCCGGGGCCGTTGCTTCGCGCCGTCACCTCGCCGCCGTGGAGCTGGATCAGCTTGCGCACCAGCGTCAGGCCAATACCCAGGCCGCCGCGCGAGCGCTCCAGCGAGGTGTCCGCCTGCGCGAACAGCTCGAAGATGTGCGGCAGCACCTCCGGCGGGATGCCGATGCCAGAGTCCTTCACCCGCACCACCGCCTGGGCCGAGCCGCCCACGCCTTCCAGTTCCACATGCAGGTGGACGCCACCCGCGTCGGTGTACTTGATGGCGTTGTCGAGCAGGTTGGTGAAGACCTGCTCCAACCGCGTGGCATCCGCCCGCAGCCAGAGCGGACCGGAAGGCAGCGAGACGTCCAGGCTCAACCCACGCGAATCCGCCATGGGCTGCACGATTTGGAGCACCTGCCGCAGCACGGGCACCAGGTCCACGTTGCCGGGGCGCAGCTCCACCTTGTCGCGGGTGATGCGGCTGACGTCGAGCAGGTCATCCACGAGCCGCGCCAGGTGGTTCGTCTGGCGCTGGATGATGCCGCGCATCCGCGCTTCCTTGTCATCGCTGGTGGGCCTGCGCTCCAGGATGCCAATGGCTGTCATGATGGCGGCCAGCGGGTTGCGCAGCTCGTGCCCCAGCATGGCCAGGAACTCGTCCTTGCGGCGGTCCATCTCCGCCAGCTCGTTGGCGCGGTTGCGCGCCACCTGCTCCGCGTGGCGCAGGCGCAACAGCGACTTCACCGTGGCGATGAGCTCCGCGCCCTCGAAGGGCTGGGTGAGGTAGGCGTCCGCGCCGCCGTCCAGGCCGCGCACCTTCTTGTCGGAGGTGACGAAGGTGGCGGAGGTGTGCAGCACCGCCATGGCCGCTGTCTGGGGATTGGCGCGCAGCCGCTCGCAGACCTCGTAGCCGCTGATGTCCGGCAGCTTCACGTCGAGGATGACGACGTCCGGGCGGTGTTGCTGCGCCATCAGCAACGCGCCCATGCCGGTGGCCGCCTCCAGCACGTTGTAGCCCGCCAGCGAGAGCAGCCGGTTGATGAGGTAGCGGTTGGCGTCGTCGTCGTTGACGTTGAGGACGGTGGCCAGACGGGGCTCAACCACGGCGGCTTGCCTCCTGCGGCAGCGCTTGGGAGCCCAGGCCGGCCTTGGACAGTGCGTCCCGGATGCGGGTGATGGCCACCTCGCGGCTCAGCGTGTGCTTGGCGAGGATGGCGGCCGTCTCCTTCGCCAGCCGCGAGCGCTCGGCCTCCTTCAGCTCGTGCGAGGTGTGGAGGATGACGGGGACGTCACGCGTGCGCGGGTCCGCCTTCAGCTCGTCCAGCACGTCGAAGGCGGTGATGTCCGGCAGCACGAAGTCCAGGAAGATGAGGTGCGGGGACTTCTCCCGCGCCAGCTGGACGCCTTCCTTGCCGCCACCCGCTTCCAGCAGGACGTAGGGCATGTCCTTGAGGAGCTGCTTGAGCAGGTAGCGGTGCACATCATCGTCGTCGATGATGAGGATGCGCTCCACCGGGCCGGTGCGGGCCATGGCCTGCAGCTTGCGTTGCAGCCGCACCTCGTCCACCGGCTTGAGCCAGAACTCGTCGGCGCCCAGCGCGCGGGCCTTCTGCTCGCGGTCCGTCACCGTCACCACCAGGATGGGGATGTCGCGGGTGGCCTCGTTGTTCTTCATGTCCGCCAGGAAGCCCCAGCTCGTCTCGCCCTCCAGCATGACGTCCAGCACCATGGCGGCGGGGCGCACGCGCTCCAGCACGCGCCGGGCCTCATCCGTGCTTCGCACCGGCAGCACCTGGAAGCCGGAGCGCGCCAGGTACTTCTCGTAGAGGAAGAGCGTCTGCCGGTCGTCCTCCAGCACCAGCACTGGGGCCCGGCTGGGGTCCAGGTGCTCGCTGCGCTCCGTCAGGCCGGTCATCTCCGTGACCTCCATGTGGACGCGCGGGAGGGTGACGGTGAACGTGGCGCCCTGTCCCAGCGCGCTCTTCACGGTGAGCGTGCCGCCCAGGAGCTCCGTCAGCCGGCGCGCCAGTGGCAGGCCCAGGCCAGTGCCCTTCGCCTTGCGTTGCAGGTGGCTCTCCACCTGCGAGAACTCCTCGAAGATGCGCTCGTGGTGCTCCGGCGCGATGCCAATGCCCGTGTCCTGCACGGTGAAGACCACCGTGTCCCGGGGGCCGGGCGCCGCTGACACCGTGACGTGGCCGGACTCGGTGAACTTCAGCGCGTTGGACACCAGGTTGCGCAGCACCTGGCTCAGCCGGGACTCGTCCGTCTCCAGCTCCAGCGGCGCGTCTGGCTCCACCAACCGCAGCTCCACGGGCACGCCAGGCGGCAAGAGCGGTTTCATCATGCCGCGCAGCGCGCTGAGCACTTCGCGCACCACGAAGCGGCTGTGGCGCAGCGCCGCCTTGCCGGCCTCCATCTTGGAGAGGTCCAGCAGGTCATTCACCAGCTCGAAGAGGGCCTCCGCGGAGTTGCGGATGAACTGGACCTGCTTCTCCTGCTCGCCGCTCAGGGGGCCGTTGATGGGGTTGAGCAGCACCTTCGACAGGCCGAGGATGGAGTGCAGCGGGGTGCGGAACTCGTGGCTGACGTTGGCCACCACGCGGCTCTTGATTTCCGCGGCCAGTTGGAGGCTTTCGGCCTTCTCATCCAGCGCGGCGTGGAGGCTGCGCACGCCGCGGTTGGACTCCTCCAGCTCGTTGTTGAGGCGGGCCAGTTCGTCCGCGCGGCGCTTGAGCTCGCGCTGCTGGCGCTCCGTCTCACGGTGGAGCGCGGACATCTCGCTCAGGGTGGTGCTCACCCGCTCGAGCGCGCTGCCGTAGTCCTCCGGCACCAGGCTGCCCACCAGCAGCACGCCTCCGTCATGGGGCCGGGCGCGGAAGGCGAACGTCGTGGGCACCTGGTCCCGGCAGAGGATGAGCTCCCAGCCCTCCACCTTCTCGTCGCGCGCCTGGATCAGCAGCCGGTCCACCTTCTCCTCAGTGCCCTGGGCCGCCAGGCCGCGCAGCGTCTGTCCGGGATGGGCGGCGAGGACGTTCCGGGCGCGGGCGTCCACCCAGGTGAGGGTGCCGCCCGCGTCGCAGGCCAGGGCGACCTCGCGGCTGAGGTCGTCGAAGAACTGCGGCTCGGCGGAGGCGGGAAGCCTCATGAACGAGTCTCCTCCCAGGACACCCCCGCTTCGGCGAGGAGTGTCCGTGCTTCGGGGTGACGAGAGCCCAGCACGGACTTCAACATGCCCAGCACACTGGGAAATGCCAGAAGGCCAAATCCGCGCCGCGGCCAGAAGCCGGCGTACCAGCGCACATGGTCGCCCAGCAGGTCGGGCTTCCCGGCCGCGAGCGCGTCGGCCACGTAGGACAGCTGCAACTGGAGCTCTTCCTCCAGGCGGGGCTGGTCCTCGGGGATGATGTAGAGCGTGAGGCGCGCCGTGGCGGCGCGCGCGAGCTCGGGCGCCTCCTCTTCCAGCAGGCGGGCTGGACCCTCTTGGTAGCGAAGGGCCTGTCGCGCGGCGCCCACGTAGTCGTGGGGTTCGCTCCCGGGGCCCCAGCCTTCCGCTTCCAGCGCGGCGGCCAGCCCGGCGAAGTGCCGGTCCAGATGGCGCGAGCACATGCCGCGCGACACCAGCAGGGTGCGCAGCCAGCAGGCGTAGCCCTCCAGGACAGAGGGGAGGTGCTCGTCCAGGGCCTGCACCAGGTAGCGGATGTGGAAGCGCGCGTCCTCGTCACCGAAGCGCTGCGCGCGCTCCAGCCCGTAACGGGCGGCCCAGAAGGGGTCCTGATAGAGCGCCTCCTGAGAGGCGGTGGCCAGCCGGTCCGCCCGTGCTTCCACGCTCTTGCTCACGCTCTCCATGGTGCTTTCAGACTCCCAGGACCCGGCAGGCGGACGCGACGAACTGCCGCGCGTCCTTGCCGAAGAAGTTCACGCCCAGCTCCTCCTCCAGTCCGGGGACCCAGTTGAAGGCCAGGCCGCCCACGGCGATGGGGACATCCGGGAGCGTCTTGCGCACGTGCGCCACGGCTTCGCGGAGCGCGGGCAGGTGGTACGTCATCGTCACGGAGAGGGCGACCAGGTCCGGACGAAGCTCGTTCGTCATGCGGGCCAGGTGCTCCGGTGGAACGTTGGCGCCCAGGAAGCGCACGTCGAAGCCGGCCATCTCCAGGAAGTCGCTGGACATGCGCGCACCCACTTCATGCAGCTCGCCCTGGACGCAGGAGACGAGGACGACTTTGCCGTTGAATGAATCCCTGGGCAGGTGCCGGTACAGGTGCGCGAGCGCGAGCTGGGAGACGGCGGTCGCCAGGTGCTCCTGCGCCACGGAGATGACGTTCTCCTGCCACAGCCGGCCGATTTCATACTGGGCGGGCTGGATGACCTCCAGGTGCAGCGTCTGGAGGGGGATGCCCCGCAGCAGTCCCTCGTCCACGAGCAGCCGCAACGCCTCGCGCCGGTTCCCGGCGAGCTGCGCTGCGAGATACGCATTCAGCAGGCCCGTCAGGGCGGAGTCATTGGAGGTGAGCACGGGCGCCGGGAAGGGGAGGGCGAGAGGGCAACGTACCGGGGTTGTGTTTCTCAGTTACAGCGAACTGGCCCCGATTTCATCGCCAACCTGACAGTGCCCGGCCCTTCTTTCACGCGCTCGCGTGCCCGCTTGCTTGTAGCTTTTACCGATTCGGAGGGCGGCATTGTACCTGGGTACAAGGACGCCGCGCGGATTCCCGAAGAGTCCCCAGGAAACACGGGACTGAAAAGTCCGAGTGACAGTTCTCCGTGGCCGCGGTGTTTCCCTGTCCGCGGCAACCGAGGGAGGCGAGCGAGCGGTGTCAATCGATGTGGAGGCCTACTACCGGCGCTATGGCCCCCAGGTGCTCCGGCGCTGCCGCTTCCTCTTGCGTGACGAGGAGAAGGCCGTGGACGCCATGCACGACGTGTTCGTGCAGTTGTTGCGCTACCAGGGCGCGCTGAAGGACGCGGCGCCGTCGAGCCTGTTGCACCGGATTGCCACCACGGTGTGCCTCAACAGGCTGCGCGGCGCGAAGCGGCGTCCGGAGGACCGGGAGGACGAACTGGTGCTGCAGATTGCCTCCGCCGACGACACCGAGTCCCGCACCGCCGCGCGCGGCCTGCTGGACCGCCTCTTCGGCCGGGTGCCCGCGTCCAGTCAGGACATCGCGGTGCTGCACCTGGTGGATGGGATGACGCTGGAGGAGACGGCCCGCGAAGTGGGGCTGTCCGTGTCCGGCGTGCGCAAGCGCCTGCGGGCGCTGACGGCAGTGCTGCAAGAGCTGGAGCTGGAGGCCGCATGACATCCGCCCACCACCGCACCCCGGATTGGTTGCTGGAACGAATCGCCCTGGGCGAGCTGCCGCCCGCGGAGCTGGCCGCCGCCCGCGCCCGGCTGGCCGAGGAGCCCGACGGTCTCACCCGGCTCGCGGCGCTGGAGTCCGACACGCGCGCCACGCTGGAGGCGCTGCCGCCCGCCCGGGTGGTCCGCGAAGTGGAAGCGCGTGCGGCCCGGCAGGACGCGCCCCGCCCGGCCTTCCGTCTGTCGCCCGCGTGGGGCCTGGTGCCGGCGCTCGCCGCGGTGGCGCTGGTCATGGTGGCCCTGCCTTCCTCGGAAACCGGGCACGGCACGGCCCCGGGAGACACCCGGGAGGTGACGCGCATCAAGGGGCTGGCGCCGCAGCTCGTCATCCACCGGCAGTCCGCCGCCCGCCCGGAGCGGCTGGCCGACGGGGCCGCCGCCGCCGCGGGTGACGTGGTGCAGGTGGCGTACATCGCCTCGGGCCGCTCACATGGCGTCATCGTCTCCCTGGATGGCAACGGCGCCGTCACCCTCCACGCGCCGGACGAGGGCTCCCAGTCCATGGCCCTGGTTCCGTCGGGAACGCAGGTGTTGCCGCGCGCCTACGAGCTGGACGATGCCCCGGGGTTCGAGCGCTTCTTCTTCGTTTCGTCCGATGCGCCCTTCGACGTGGCGGTGGTGCTGGCCGCCGCGGAGGCACTGGCTGGAAATCCCGACGCCTCCTCGGCACCTCTGTCATTGCCCGGGAACTTGACGCAGGCCTCCCTCACGCTGGAAAAGCATGAGTGATGAAATCCTTTGCGCTCCTCGCATTCGGGCTGTGGGCGGGGACAGCCACCGCTGAGTCCCGGTACGCACCCCGCCTTTCGCTGATGGGCGAGCAGGGGGCCTTCGCCCAGCAGTCGGGGGACGAGGTCTCCGAGTCCTCCTCGCGAGGGCTGCGCCGGGGCTCCACCCACATGGAGTTCTGGTTGAGCGACATCCAGGTCGCCAACATGGGGGTGAAGCTGGGCGGCGGGGCCGTCTACTTCACGCTGATGGCGGGCCTGGAGCCGGGCCGCGACGCGCGCTTCAGCTTCGCGGCGGGCGTGGGCGGGCACATGACGCTGTCCCAGCGGCTCTGGGTGGACCTGGACGTGACGGGCGGCGCCGTCCAGCCGGTGCGCAACCCGCTGGAGGGTGACGGCGGCAATGTGCTGGGGCAGGCCCGCTTGATGCTGGGCTTCCAGCTCATGCCCCGCCTGGCCGTGTTCGCCGGGCCCACCTACAACGCGTGGTTCTCCTGGGGCGCGTCGGACTTCGACTCCATCACCCGGCTGTCCATCCGGGAGACCCATCCGGAGCCGGATCAACGTCTCCAGCACTGGCCCGGCGTCCAGGTGGGCCTCCACATCTGAGGCCCGCCCGGAAGGGTGGTCTCAGTTTTCGACCTTGCTGGCGCGCAGGACGGTGGCCGCGCCCGCGGGGCCCGCGTTGGGCCGCGTCTCCAAGGTGCCCTGAATCTTGAGCCCGGTGCCGTCCAGCGTCTTTCGGATCAACGCATCCGTCTGCTCGTCCGAGCCCTTCGTCACCGCCGACAGCTCCAGCTCGTGCACGGGGATGGGCTCCGCGTCCGGCTTGTCCACCGGGAAGGCGTTGTAGGTGGGGCAGGGCGGGGCGAAGCAGCGCACGCCACTGTCCTTGACGATGTAGACGGCGCTCTCACCCGGCTTGGGCTGGGAGTCATGGCTGGGCGGTGGGGTCATTGTGGGCGTTCCGTTCTCGCTGGAGGGGGGGCCACTCTCGCTCGCCAGTGGCGAGGACGTCGCGGCGGGCGGCTTGCTACATCCGGAGACGAAGCCTACGACAAGGGCGGCGAGCACCAGCGAGCGGCTGTTCATGACGGGCTCCAGGGGAGGAAAGAGGCGCCAGTGTGCTCCGGCCCGTTGCCGGGGGCCAGTCTGTCTCGCGAATTGGTGACTGGCGGTCAGTTGCAGATGGACATTGCTGTTCTCCGTCGCTCAGGGTTCGTTGACGGACTGGAGTGCAGGGGCTACATCCGGCCTCGTAGATCGGCCTTCGCGGCCGAGACCCGTAAGGACGCCCTCCGATGGAATTCCGCATCGCCGCCGACGAGCTGAAGAAGGCCCTCTACCGCGCCCAGGGCATCGTGGAGCGCAAGACGACGATGCCCATCCTGGCGAACGTGCTCGTCACCGCGAACAAGGGCGGCATCACCGTCACCGCGTTCGACCTGGACATCGGCGTCGTGTCCGAGCACCCGGCCGAGGTCATCAAGGCGGGCGCCGTCACGCTGAGCGCCAAGTACGTCTTCGACATCGTCCAGAACCTTCCGGACGCGCAGGTCACGCTGAAGAAGCTGGCCAATAACTACGTGGACATCTCCAGCGGCTCGGCCCACTTCAAAATCGTGGGCATGGCGGCCGAGGAGTACCCCAAGCTGCCGAAGGAAGAGAACGCGCCCCTGGTGCAGGTGGGGGGCAACACGCTGCTGGAGATGATCAAGAAGACGCAGTTCGCCATCTCCAGCGACGAGACGCGCTACATCCTCAACGGCGTCTTCTTCGAGCCCCAGTCCACCGGCAAGGTCCGCATGGTGGCGACCGACGGCCACCGGCTGGCGCTGGTGGAGCGCGAGCTGCCGGGCGACTTCAAGCTCAAGAGCGGCGTCATCATCCCCCGCAAAGGCCTGATGGAACTCAAGCGCCTGCTGGACGAGGCGCCGGATGCGGAGTGCTACCTGGGCTTCGCGGAGAACTCGGCGCTGTTCAAGAAGCCGGGCCTCACCATGGTGATGCGGCTCATCGACGGCCAGTTCCCGGAGTACCAGCGCGTCATCCCCAAGGAAGGGGAGAAGGTCGTCCTGGTGCCCAAGGTGCGCCTGCTGGAGAGCCTCAAGCGCATCGCCCTGCTGTCGGCGGACAAGAGCAACGCGGTCCGCATCGGCCTGGAGGAGAACCAGCTCATCATCACCGCGAGCAACCCGGACCTGGGCGAGGCCAAGGACGTGCTGGAGCTGGCCTACCGCGGCAACGGCATCACCATCGGCTTCAACGCGCGCTACCTGATGGATGTGCTCTCCGTGACGGAGACGGACGAGGTCTCCTTCGAGCTGGGTGACGAGCACAGCCCGGGCGTGCTCCACGCCCCCGGCGACCGGAGCTTCACCGCCGTCGTCATGCCCATGCGCGTGTGAGTCGGGTGGGCCCCCTCGAGAGGGCCCGCACCGTTCACCCGTGACGTGTCGGCCCCCTGGGGGGCCTGACACCCGGCCGGTGCCTTCCTATGGTGAGGGCATGGCCACGCACCCGGACAACCTGCGCGCCCGGCTGGAGGACCGCGCGGACCTCCTGGAGGCCACGCGTCTTCGCTATCGCGCCCTGCGCGGCATGCTGGCGTCCTTCTTCTGGAAGCAGCGGGTGCGCTCGGAGTTCGAGCTGCTGCTGGAGGTGGCGCGCGCGCAGCCGGAGGTGGACGCCACCCTGGCCGCGCTGAAGCGCCGCGCCGCCGCGGAAGGGTGGCCGGCGAACGCCGCGCCCATGAAGCTGATGCGCGAGGTGGAGCGCCTGCGGGAGGACGTGCGGCGCGTGGCCTTCAAGCGGCTGCCCGCGGAGGGCCGGCCCGCGACGCTGGGCGAGGCGCTGCTGAAGTTGGAAGAGACGGTGCTGGAGGCGGGGCCGCTCCTGGGGCGGCACATCTGGGCACGGGCGGTGGAGCTGTTGCCGCGCAACCTGCCGGAGCTGCGCGCCGCGTGCGCCGCCGCGGAGGTGTTCGAGCACGTCTTCAAGCGGCCCGCGCCGGAAGGGGTGCTGCCCTTCACGGTGGAGGAGGCGGAGGCGCTTCAGCGGGCCTTGCCGCTGGCGGAGACGGCGCTGGCGGCGCTGTGGCAGCGGCTGGAGCACTTCGATACGCGGGGGCAGGTGAAGGGCTTTCTGCAAGCCCGCGTCTCTCGCGCGCCGCAGCGGGTGCCTCGCAGTGGGCCGGAGCTGCTGCTGCACGTGGCCTTCTGGCGGGGCGTGGCTTGGGCGCGGCTGCGCGCCTCGCTGGAGGAGCGGCTGGCCCCGGTGGTGCCCGCGGACGCCGAGGTGCCGGCGCTGTTGGTGTGGCTGGCGGCGCGCGAGGGGCGCTTCGAGCGGGGCGCGGAGCCTCGGATGGGTGGGTCGGGGCTGTTCGCGCCCGAGGCGCCTGGCTCGCAGCCGCGGACAGGCGGGTCCGTAGGGCTGCGCGGCGTGGGCGTGGAGGGGGCCGGGGAGGTGCGGCTTCCGGCCTGCGAGGTTTTTGGCGAAGGGCGCGCCGGGCTCTTCGAACTGGCCGCGCAGCTGGCGGCGCTGTCTCGCGAGCGTCCCGTGGGCACGTGGGATGAGGAGACCGCGTGGGCGCGGCTGTGGAACGCGGCGCAGCGGGCTCGAGGCGAGCAGGGCGAGGACGTGGAGCGGCTGCGGGACGCGCTGCGGCTGTTCATCCTCCTTCGCGGCCAGGGACAGACACCCGCGCGCCTGTTCTCTCCCGAGCGGGCGCGGGTTCCCACGGTGGAAAGCGGGGCCGACGCGGGGGCGGCTGTGAAGGACCTTCCCGCGCTGGTGCATGCGGCCCGCGCGGCGGCGTGGCGCGGGCGCTAGGCCGCGGCGCGGGGGCCTACGGCGGAGAGGCCGGCATTGGCCGTGCTGGGCTTGCTTTCAGGGGGGGCTGTGGTGGCCGCGCGGCGGCGTGGCGGAGACGCTCGCCACCGCGTGTGGGGCCAAGACAGTCACGCGGGCGACAGCGTGGCCTGTCCGGCCTGATGCTCGCTGACGGGCAGCACCCGCGAGGCCAGGCCCGCGAGGAGCGCGTCCTCTGTCAGGGCCACGGCCATGTCCGGAACGCCCAGCTTCTTCGTGGCGGTGCGCCGCAGCGAATAGAAGGCCCAGCTCGATGCCAGCGCCGCCAGGGCGCCCAGGGCCGCCGCCGCGAGCCGCCCGCCGCGTTGGCGCTCCGTCGTCACCGAGGCCGCGGCCAGGGCGCCCGACAACATCCGGCCCGTCAACGGCACGGCGGCGACACGCGGGGGCGCCATCGGCAGCTTGTCCGCGACAAGCTCACCCACGGCGAGCAGGCCCAGCACGCGCGGCGTCCACGGATGCGCCAGGGTCCTGGCGAGCCGGTTCTCGCTGTCGGGCCGTGTCTTCGTCAGCCAGCGGCTCGCCAGCGCCGGCGCGCTCATGCTCCGCATTCCCGCCAGCACGCCCAATCCCAGGGCCCTCAACCCGTGTCCTCGATTCATGGCCTCTATCTCCTCCTCCAACTGCGTTTCTCGCCGCCCTGGCGCCCGCTGCGCGAAGAACTGCACCGGGGCCGTTCCCAGCGCATGGCCGGCGTGCGCCAGCCGGCCGTGGCTCGCGAGCTGACCGACGAGCTCCGGGTGCTTCAACGCCAGCTCGCGCACCCGCACGTGCGTCAGCCGGTGCCATGCGCGCTGATAGCGCGGCGCCACCATCGCGAAGCCCAGTCGGCTCCACCAATTGGGGAACTGGCCGGGACGCCAGGCCGCCTCGATGTGGAAGCGCACCTCGCCGCTCTCGTGCTCCTTCTTGAGCAGGAACCACTCACGCCCGGCCTCGATGTGTCCATCGAGCGTCTCGAAGCTGAAGCCGAAGACGCTGCACCCCTCGTCGTGCTCCTCGCGCGTGCCTCCCACCCGCACGCCGCACAGGTAGCGCAGCTGCTGCCCCAGCGCGCGCAGCTCCAGCAGCACCGTACGGCCCTGCATCGGCTCCTCGGCGGAGAAGTGCCAGGCGACGATGCGCGGGTCGGAGAAGTCGAAGGTCTCCAGCACCTGCTGGGCGCGCTCGAAGAGTCCGCCCGGGACAGGGCGCCCTGGCGACTCGCGGCCGAGCACGCTCTCCGAGTGGACCTGGCTCCACCCGCCCTGCAGCGTCATCTCTCCGGAGACCTCCGGGAAGTTGCGCGCCAGCGTGCGAGCCCGCGCCAGCCGGGGCACCATTTCCTCTTCCGTCCAGCCGGAGAACCAGCGCCACTCAATCATTGTCTTCCGTCTCCCCGCGCCAGGAAGGTGGGCCCGTGGGCGGTGTCGCCGCCGGGCGGTTCGTCCTCCAGCTCGGTGGTGTCCGCGTGGATGACGCCATGCACCCCGTCACCGGCCGTCAGCGCGGCGCGCAGGACGAACTCGGTCCAGGTGTTGGTCTGCATGGCGTCTCCAGCAGTGACGAAGCCGAGGTAGTGGAACGTCGAGCCGGAGCGCGCCCGGCTGCGGATGTGGAAGATGACATCGTCGCGCGCGTTCCGGTAAGCGCCGAAGGTGATGCGGCCCGCCTCCGGGTGCCCGTGGAGCGTGCCGAGCGTGAAGCTCTGGGCGTCCTGGTGGATGACGCGCACGGCGAAGGTGCCCGCGCCCTGAATCTTCACCGTCAGCTCGTCGCCCAGTTCCAGCGGCTGGCCCCCGCGTTCCGGGTGTCCGCGCTCGAAGACGCAGAGTTCGGACGGAGCGAACTCTGCGAAGCGCACGGCCACCCAGCGCATGAGCTCCTTGGGGGAGACCCGGCAGTCGCGGATGACCGCCCAGTAGTCGCGCTGGAGCAGGGGGCCTGCCCCTTCTTCAGGGAGCTGCAGTTCGCCTGACGGGTTGGCATCTGTGTGCATGGACTCGCTCGCCATCTCGCCCTTTGCCTCCATCGGTCACACCATGATGGGGACCGCTCCGCTGAGCTGCATGGCGCGGCCCGGCGGAAGAGCGCTGCATGCGGCGGGCCTGTCTGCCCGCCCTGGGAGGGAGCATGGAGATGGACGTCAACCCGGCGAGCCGGGCTTCGGAGCATGAGTACATGGACGTGCCCCCGGTGGTGCGGGCGGAGCACGCCGAGGCGTCACTGACACGCTTGATTGAACAGCAGACGGCGAAGGTGCCCTCGCACGTGTTCCTGGTGGCGAGCCTCGCCTCGATGGTCGCTTCCTTCGTCTTGGAGGTGACGGGCCGCTCGCGCCCCAGCCGCTTCATTGGCCAGTGGGTGTCACCCCTGCTGGTGATGGGCGTCTACAACAAGCTGGTGAAGATTTTCGGACCGCGGTGAGGCTGTGCGCCCATGCGGCCCATTGCGTCGTGGTGAAGAACAACGCGTTCCGTGCCTCGTATGAGGGGGAGGGGGCACGGAAGGTGAGAAGCCGAGGGCCTCGGGGCGTAACGTGCCGTTCCAAACAGGATAGGGTCCGCTTGAGATGCGCATCCATCCTGGCTTGGGGCTCTCACTGCTTGTTGCGTTCTGGTTGGGTTGCTCCACCACCGCAAAGACTCCCATTCAGCGAGGAGCGCACGCGGCGACGGAGGCGTGTTCCGCTTCGCATGAGGACCGTTGCGTCAGCCTCCTTTGCGAGGGGGACGCATGTGGCTTCTACCGCTGTGAGGACCTGCTCGGTGAAGTGGAGTTGGCGCGCATTCCTCCCGCACGTCCGCCTGTGGCCGCGGCAGCGCCGGGCAGTGGACCTCGGAGAAATTGGGGAGGTGGGCAGCAGCTTCCACGCGGGGCTGTCATGGTCTTCCCCAACTGGAATGGTGGTTCCTCGCGGGTCATTCCTCCGTCGCACCGTCTAACGCCCGGTCGCTGGGAAAAGCACCACATCTTCCCGCAGGCAGAAGACCTGGCTCGGTGGTTCGAAGGGCAGGGCGTGAAAATCCACAGCTACACCATGCCCATTCCTCGCGACGTGCACCGGCGGATTCATGGGCCCCTTGGCAATGGTGGCGCGTGGAACAAAGCATGGCGTGAGTTCCGGGACCGGAACCGGAACGCGAGCGCAGAGGAGATTTTCAAGCATGCGGGGGAGTTGATTCATCGCTTCGAGCTCATCGGTGGTCCGATTCAGCCCTATTATTCCCGCCCTGGCGCGTAGGGACCCATGACCCGATTCTTCTGGCTGCGTGAAGACGAAGCGGCAACGGCCGCCTTCAGTGGAAGCTTCAACGCCGCGCACAAGTGGAGTCTGCCCGGCGTGAAGTGCTCCGCCTGTGGCGCGACCTGGAGTTCCTGGGGGAACCACTATCCCCTCGTGGACCTGTCGCAGCTGCCGGAGCGTGCCGCGTTCGAGAAGGCCCGGCCGGAGTCGTTCACGGAGTTCTCCCGTCTTCGGGAACTGGTACGCCCCTTGGCTCCTCCGGATGCGGAGCTGCCGCCTGGCGCGGCCTTCGGGCCATTGGTTGGCACTGCGTCCGGCGAATTCGGTCCATTCGCATGGCAGGGGACTTCGCTATTGCTCGTACGCCGCGATGCGATGGAGCGCCTGCAAGCCGAAGGTGTACGCGGTCTGCTGGGCGGACAAACGGAACTGCGATTCCGCAAGAAGGAGTCACCGGAGTTGCTGGACCTCCAACTGGAGCCACGCGGTCTGCTGCATCCGGAGTGCATCCCATCCGACGCATCGCCGCCGTGTCCAACCTGCGGGCGGCACGCCTTTGCTCGACCCGATGCCCCCATCCTCGCTGCAGCTTCGCTCCCGGCGGACGTGGACGCGTTCCGGCTCGTGAACTTCGCGACGATGATTATCGGGACCGACCGGTTCGTGGATGCGGTGAGGCGCCTCGGGCTGGAGGGAATCGCCTGCCGGGAACTTCCTACCCGCTGACCTCGACGACACCCAGCGGCAATCCCTGTCCGTTCACCAGGGCCTCGAAGCGGTGCGGCCCGGCGTAGTGCTTGCGTGTGGAGAGCTGCGCGAAGGAGACGCGCTTGCTCACCGTCTCCGCTTGTCCCGGGCCCAGCAGCAGCTCGCGCACCTTGAACACCTTGGGCCGCGCCTCACCGTTCGCCTTCTGGAAATGCACCGCGAGGTCCACCACCAGCGTCTGCTGCTGCTTCGAGCGGTTGGTCACCTCGAAGTGGACCTCTACCGTGTCGCCCAGCGCCGCGCGGCGGGGCAGCTTCGTCACGCGGGCCTCGATGCCTGAGGGCGGCCGCGCGCCCACCACCGCCAGCGCCGCGGGCTCTCCGCGCTTGATGGACGAGCGCAGCGCATGGCGCACCAGCCACTCCCGCTCCGGCGTGGCGTTCTTCATCCACGCCGTCGCCACCTGCACCAGCAGGGCGGGGTGGTCCTTGCCGATGTCGTTCAGGTTGTTGGCCACCGAGCGGCGTACGTACAGCGCCGGGTCGTCCTTCAGCCGCTCCAGCAGCGCGAGCACCGGTGTGGGGTCCTTCTGGAACTCGCGCAGCCGTGAGGCCCACGGCAGGCGCGTGCGCGTGCCCTCTGACACGAGCCGCCGGACATGCTCGCTCGGGTCCTCTGTCCACTCGCGCAGGCGGGCCAGCGTCTTCGCGGTGTGCCGCTCCAGGTAGGGCCGGATGGAGTACTCCGCGGTGAAGCGCTGGGTGAGCGCGTGCTGGGCGCGCATGGACGGCTCGAAGTGCTCCAGGCCGCGCTCCGCCACGAAAATCGTGTGCGGCAGATAGAAGAAGGTCGCCATGGCCCCTCCCTCCGTGGCCTCCGTCCGGGGGCCGAGCGAGCGCAGCAGCACCTCCACCGCCTCCGGGTAGTCTTGGGGCAGCGCACGGTGCATCGCGCCAGCGATATGACGCGCCCGGTCCATCAACTCATGGCCATCCAGGCCCTTCGCGGCCTCTCGGATGAACGCAGCGCGCGGGAAGGTAGGCGCCGCGGCGTGGAGTGACGCGCCGAGGCGTTCGACGAGCCGCGCGTCGAAGAAGGTCTTGAGGGGGTCTGCCATGGGGCGCGCATCCTGGCATGGGCTCGCCGGTGCACCAGCACCATGTGCGTGCCAGGGGGCCTCGGTGGGCAGGCGGCTGGTTAACGGTGGGCTGGGCAGCCCGGGGTGGCTCTGCTAGGCCCTGGCCCCGTGGCGACGCGAACGGGCCAGCACTGGAGTCAGGACACGCGCAGCAGGCCCGTGGTGACGGAGCCCCGCACCTTGCGCGAACAGCTCGCCGAGGTGCCGGATTCGCTCGCGCTGCTCGAGGGGCTGTTCACCCATTCGCCGGTGCCCTACGCCGTCTTCACCTCGGATGGCCACTGCCTGCTCACCAACCCCGCCTTCCTGGCGATGTTCGGCGCGGCGCCGCCACCCGAGTACAGCCTCTTCAAGGACGAGCTGCTCGCGCAGTTGGGCTATGCGAAGTTGCTCCAGCGGGTCGTGTCGGGCGAGCGCGTCCAGACGCCGGTGTTCTGGTACGACGTGAAGGAGTTGGCGCACGTCCGCGCGCCCGCCGAGGCGCGGCGCATCGCCATCTCCTGCACCGGCTTCCCCCTGGTCTCCTCCAGCGGCGGCGTCACGCACCTCGCCGTGGCCTACAAGGACATGACGGCGGAGCTGGCGGCCCGTGAGGCGGCGCAGGTGGAGCGGCGCAACCTGCTCCAGGTCTTCACGCAGGCGCCGGTGGCCATCAGCGTGCTGCGCGGCTACGAGCTGCGCTACGAGTTCGCCAACCCGCTGCTCCAGAAGCTCATGGGCGGACGCGAGCTGAACGGGCGCACCCAGGAGGAGGCCATTCCGGATTTGTCCCCGGAGCTGTTGAGCCTCCACCGGGGCGTGCTGGAGACGGGCGAGCGCGCCATCGCGCGGGAGTACCCCGTCACCATCGACTACGAGGGCGCCGGCCGCGTCGAGACCCGGTTCTGGAACATCATCTTCGAGCCCCTGCGCGACGAGCGCGGCCTCGTGGACGGCCTGGTGACGCTGGCCTTCGACGTCACCGAGCAGGTATTCGCGCGCCAGGCCGTGGAGAGCCAGCAGAAGTGGCTGGAGGCCGTGCTGGACCTGATGCCCATGCCGGTGGTGATGGCGGACCCGGCCAGTGGCGACCTCAACTTCTCCAACGCCGCGGCGGACCGGCTCTACGGCCTGCACATTCCCAAGGACGTGCCCGCCACCGCGTATGGCGAGCACTTCCACGTCACGGACCTGGAGGGCCGCCGGCTGAGCGTGGATGAAATCCCCTCCAACCGCGCGGCCCGGGGCGAGCGGCTGGACGGGCTGGAGGTCCACTGGCACACGCCCGCGGGCCAGTACGCCCTCAGCATCTCGTCGGAGACGCTGCCCGCCATGCATGGCCACCCGTCCGTGGTGGTGATTCCCTTCCTGGACATCACCCGCCTGAAGACGGTGGAGCAGCACCTCCAGGAGGCCGTGCGTGCCCGTGACGAGTTCCTGTCCGTGGCCAGCCACGAACTCAAGACGCCGCTGACATCACTGGGGCTGCGGCTCCAGTCCTTCGTGCGCGCCATCCACGCGGACCCGGAGTCCGCGTTGGCCCAGCGTCACGGGCGCGAGGTGGAGGCCATGCGCCGGCAGGTGACGCGTCTGGCCGAGCTCGTGGACGGGCTGCTCGACGTGTCGCGCATCAGCACCGGCCGGTTGAAGCTCCAGTTCGAGCCGGTGGACCTGCCCTCGCTCGTGCGCGAGGTGGCCGCGCGCTTCGAGCTGGAGGCCGCGCGCGCCGGCTGCGAGCTGCACGTCACGCGGGCGGAAGGGCTCGAAGGGGTGTGGGACCGGCTGCGGCTGGAGCAGGTGGTCTCCAACCTGCTGTCCAACGCGCTCAAGTACGGCGCGGGCGCACCCGTGCACATCGACGTGGCGCCAGGGGGCATGGGCGCCCGGCTGTGGGTGAGGGACCGGGGCATCGGCATCGACTCGGAAGCCCACGCGCGCATCTTCCAGAAGTTCGAGCGCGCCGTGTCCGAGCGGAACTATGGCGGCATGGGCCTGGGGCTCTACGTGACGCGCACGCTGGTGGAGGCCCTGGGCGGCACCATCCAGGTGGACAGCCAGCCCGGCGAGGGCGCCACCTTCGTGGTGGAGCTGCCGCTCCAGCCCGCGAGATAGGTCCCCCGCCGGGGAGCGGAGAGGTTATACGGAGGGGGCCGTGCGCCTCCTCGCGCTTCACGTCCACGACTTCCGGAACCTCCCCCAGGTCCAGCTCACGCCCAGTGCCCACGCCACCATCGCGGTGGGGCAGAACGGGCAGGGCAAGACGAACCTGCTGGAGGCCCTCTACTTCCTGGCCACGCTCAAGCCGCTGCGCGCGGGGCGCCTGTCGGAGCTGGTGCGCTGGGGCTCGCAGGGCGCGCGGGTGACGGGGCGCTTCCTGCTCAAGGGCGCCGAGCGTGAAATCGCCGTGGAGGTGGGCGGCGGCACGCGGCAGGCCTTCGTGGACGGGAAGAAGGCCTCCAGCCTGGAGGACTACTTCGGCGGCGTGTCCGTGGTGGCCTTCACGCCGGATGACCTGGAGGTGGTGAAGGGCGGCCCGGACTCACGGCGCGGCTTCCTGGACCGGGCGGTGTTCAACCGCTTCCCCGCCTTCCTGCGCGAGAGCCGCGAGTACGCGCGGGCCTTGAAGAACCGCAACCGCCTGCTGCGCGAAGGGCACACCGTGGATGCGGTGTATCTGGAGGCCTACGACGAGACGCTGGCGAAGGCTGGCGCGCGCATCTATTCGCGGCGGCGCGCGCTGATGGCGGAGCTGGCGCCCAGGGCGCAGGCGACCTTCGCCTCCATTGGCCGCACGGTGGACCCGGCCGTGTACAACTACCGCCCCGCGCATCTGGAGGGCGACTTCGCCGCCGCGGACGAAACGGCGCTGGCGGCCATGCTGCGGGAGAGCCTCTCCGCGCGCCTGCGGCGGGACATGGAGCGGGGCTTCACCTCGGTGGGGCCGCACTCGGACGACGTCTCGGTGACGCTGGGAGGCCGCAGCGCGCGGGCCTACGCGAGCCAGGGACAGCAGCGGGCGCTGGTGCTCGGCTGGAAGATCGCCGAAATCGAGAACCTGGAGGCCGCGATGGGCTTCCTGCCGCTGCTGCTGCTGGACGACGTGTCGAGCGAGCTGGACCCCGAGCGCAACGCCTACCTCATGGGCTACCTGGCCCAGAGCGGCGCGCAGGTGGTGCTCACCACTACGGACGGCTCGCTGGTGCGGGGCGCGGCGGCGGACGACACGCTCTGGCTCGACGTGCACGGCGGGCAGGTGGCGGTGCGCGCGGACGCCGAGCCGCCTCCCGCCAGCTGACGTCACGGCGTCACGCGCCGACGGTGCCAGGGCCAGTGGACGTGGAAGCGCCGCTCCGCGTGGTGCGGCTCGTCGCCCGGCGCCACGTGCTTGAAGAAGGGGAAGCGGTACTCCGCCCAGAGCACGCCATACGCCACGGCGAAGAGGAAGGTGGCCAGTGGCAGCCACCACGACGTGCCCACGGCGAGCGCGATGACGGTGAGCAGCAGCAGCACGACGCCCACGCCCAGCGACACATCGCGCAGCCGCTTGGACTCGCTGAAGGCCAACCCCATGGACACCACCGACAGGAGCAGCACGGAGACAGCCAGCCAGTAGCTGTGTCGTGTGTACAGGTTGGCGATTCCCAGCAGGAAGAGGCCGAGGCCGAATATCGCGAGTCCGCCGTCCATGGAGTCCTCCTTGTCCGTGTGTCGAGCGTGGGGCACTGCTGTCCGAGCCGGACGGCTTGCGTGCGTCGGGACAAAGTTGGGGCCGCGCGGCGTGGCCGGGGACTGCCCGCGGAGGGGCGCTCGCACAGACTGGTTGGTGCCACGGCGGACGGCCGGCGCACCTCGGGTGGCGGGAATGTGACGTGCCAGGATGGATTCAGAGGTGTGACAGTGGACGTTTGGCCCCCACCGCACGACATGGAATTCCTTGCAGGTGCGCGACTTGTGACGCATGACTTGGTCGCAGGGCCGGAAGAGAGCCACGAAGAACGGTGCCATGCCGCGGATGACGTTGCTGTGCCTGCTGGTGGTCATGCCCCTGGCGGGCTGTCACAGGACGACGTTCGAGGATTCCGTCCTCACCAAGCCCGCCGTGCGCTACCGCATTGGCAAGCTCCCCGCGTATTGGGAGCAGGTGCGGCTGGAGGACAACGACCTCGCCTTCGCCGAGGAGGGCACCGGTCGCGCGCTCTCGGTCAACGCCACGTGCCAGGGACATGATGACCCGTCGCTCCAGGTGCTCACCCGGCACCTGCTGGCAGGCTTCACGGACCGACAGGAAATCGCTGAACAGCGCATCCCCATGGATGGGCGCGAGGCCCTGCGCAGCCGCCACCTGGCGAAGATGGACGGCGTGCCCGTGCAACTGGAGCTGGTGGTGCTGAAGAAGGACAACTGCGTGTTCGACTTCACCTACGTGGCGCCGCCGGGGCTCGCGGACGGGCGCATGGCGGACTTCGACGCGCTGCTCGCCGGCTTCGAATCGGAGCGCAAGGGATGACGACCCGGCAGCCCGAGGTGGACGCGGCGTCCGGGCCCCCGAGCCTCATGGACCGGGCGAAGGAGCGCCTGGAGTCACTGGGCGCCCTGTCGCGAATGACGGGGCAGGTGTTCAGCCGCGCGGTGCGTCCGCCCTATGACTGGCGCGGGCTCGTGTACCACACGGAGTCGCTGGGCGTGCGCTCGCTGCCCATCGCCCTGCTCACCGCGATGTTCGCGGGGCTCGTCATCTCGTTGCAGTTCGGCTACTTCCTGTCGCGCTTCGGCGTGCAGTACACCGTGGGCCGCGTGGTCATCCTCACGCTGTTCCGCGAGCTGGCGCCGGTGCTCACCGCGCTCACCGTGGGCGCGCGCATCGGCAGCGGCATCGCCGCGGAGCTGGGCGCCATGACGGTGACGGAGCAGGTGGACGCCATTCGCGCGCTGGGCGCCGACCCGCTGCGCAAGCTGGTGGTGCCCCGCGTGCTGGCGTGCCTGATTGTGCTGCCGGTGCTCACCGTGTTCGCGGACGTCGTGGGCCTGGTGGCGGGCGCGCTGGTGGTGAACTTCCAGTATGCGATTACGCTCAACCTCTTCTTCCAGGGCGCGCTGGACGCGGTGCTGATGCCGGACTTCGCCTCGGGCGTGTTCAAGGGCGCGGTGTTCGGACTCATCATCGGCCTGGTGGGCTGCTTCCGCGGGCTCACCGTGGAGGGCGGCACGGAGGGCGTGGGCCGCGCCACCACCCAGACGGTGGCGACCACGTCCGTCTCCGTGTGCCTGGCGGACTTCTTCATCACCCAGCTCACGCTGAGCCTGTGACGCGCCATGCGCTCCTCGTCCCAGACCACTTCCGAGTTCGCGTTCCAGCCGCCCCGGCCGGGTGAGCAGCTCATCTATTTCGAGCACCTGACGAAGGCGTTCGGCGCCAAGCGCGTCTATGACGACATGGACCTGGACGTGCGCGCCGGGGAGACGCTGGTGGTGATGGGCGGCTCGGGCACGGGCAAGAGTGTGCTGCTCAAGTGCCTCATCGGACTGCTGTCTCCAGACACCGGACGCATCCTCTTCCAGGGGCACGACCTGACGCGCTTCACGGAGGAGCAATTCATTCCGGTGCGCCGGCACGTGGCCATGGTGTTCCAGGGCGCGGCGCTCTTCGACTCGCTGAACGTCGGGGAGAACGTGGCGTACCCGTTGCGCGAGCACTTCCCGGACATGCCGGCGGACGAGGTCCGTGCCCGCGTGGCGGAGAAACTGGCGCTGGTGGACCTGCCCAACACGGAGCGGTTGATGCCCTCCGACTTGTCGGGCGGCATGCGCAAGCGCGTGGGGTTGGCACGGGCCATCGCCACGGAGCCAGAGGTCATCCTCTGGGATGAGCCCACCACGGGCCTGGACCCCGTCACCACGCAGTCCATCAACGTGTTGATCAACTCGATGAAGACTCGGCTCGGTTGCACTTCCATCGTCGTGACCCACGACATGGTGAGCGCGTTCACCGTGGGAGACCGCATCGCCATGCTGGCCAATCGGAGAATCGTGCAGGTGGGCAATCCGCGGGAGATGCTCCACTCCACCGTCCCGGAGGTGCGTGCCTTCCTCGACGCGCGCCGCGTGGAACTGTTCCCCGGAGGCGCGCCGTGAGCCTGTTCTCTCCCGCAGGAACTGAGCGCCGCCTGGCGCTGCGCACGGGGCTGTTCGTCGCCGTCGGACTGGCGGTCGCCAGCGTGGTGGTGATGGTCATCGGCCAGCAGTCGCGCCTGTTCGAGCGCAAGACGATGTATCGCGCCTACTTCGCCAACGTGCAGGGCCTCAGTGATGAGTCGCCCGTCTGGCTCGGCGGTCTCAACGTGGGGCGGGTGACGGGCATCGTCTTCTCGCCCGACCCGAAGGACCCGCGGCTGGAGGTCCAGTTCCATGTGTCATCGCGCTACACGGACCGCGTGCGTCAGGACTCGGTGGCGCAGTTGTCCAGCATGGGCGTGCTGGGTGACAAGGCGGTGGACATCTCCCTGGGCAGCCCGACGTCACCGCCGGTGGAGCCGGGTGGGGTGCTCAAGTCGTCCACGGGCGGTGACTTGTCCTCGCTGCTCAGCGGGGCGTCGCAGGTGATGGAGAACTCGGTGGCCATCAGCAAGTCGCTGCGGGCGGCGGTGGAGACGTACGCCAACCCGGAGATGGCCAACGACGTGACGCGCGGCGTGGCGGCGCTGCGGGCGCTGCTGGAAGAGGTGGAGAAGGGCGAGGGCGTGCTGCACGCGCTCATCTACGACAAGCAGGCCGGGCGCGAGGTGCGGGGGCTGCTGGCCAACGCGTCCAGCGCGGCGGCGCGGGTGGATGGCGCGGTGGGTGAGCTGGAAGGGATTCTGCGCGAGGTGCGCACGGGAGACGGCACGGCCCACGCGCTCGTCTACGGCCAGGACGGCGCCAAGGCGCTGACGGAGCTGGGGGAGGCGGCCGGGCAACTGGCGGGGCTCATCGAGGATGCGAAGAAGAGTCCCAACGGGGCGGTGCACCAGTTGGTGTACGGCGACGCGAGCGGCATGTTCGCGGACCTGGGCAGCGCGGCGGCGGACCTGAAGAAGATTACGGCGACCGTGGCGAAGGGAGACGGCACCGTGGGCGGGCTCATCAGCGACCCGACGGTGTACGAGGACCTGCGCGAGGTGATTGGCAACGTGAAGCGCAACCGCATCCTCCGCGCGCTGGTGCGCTTCTCCCTGAACAACCGGCAGGACTTGGAGCAGGTGGGCAAGGTGAAGGGCGTGGAGCCACGCTCTGAAGCGCCCGCCACGGCTCCGGCGGAGACGGCTCCCTCGGTGCCTGGGGGGCCTGCGGCCCAGCCCTAGCCTGGGCGGACGGAAAGCTCGCGGAACGCGATGTCGCTGGGTCGAAATGGATGCGCTGATGCGTGTCTCGCGCCATCCTGGCTTTCGTGCTTCCGAGCCACTAAGACGGCGGTCCTCCAACGCGTCGCTGCCGGAGCGCGCGAGGAGGCCCCGTCGCGATGAGCTCTTCCGCCGTCTCCACTCCTGTGGCTTCCGCGCCCGCGCGCCCCACCTCTCGCATCTGGGCGGGGCGGGTGCTGCTCTTCGTGGGCTTCTTCGCGGCGCTGGCGGCGTTCCCCGTCTACACGCCCTTCGACTCCAAGCTGACGCTCCCCACCACGCTGTCTCTGTTGCGTGAAGGGAACCTCGACCTGGACGAATACGCCCCGACCTTCGAGTCGTACCGCCACGGCCTCTATGAGCGTGACGGCCACCTCTACAACTACTTCCCCCTGGGCCCGTCCCTGGTTGCCGTGCCCATGGTGGTGCTGGTGGATGGCTTCGTGCGCCTCGCCACGCCCGTGGGCAAGCTGCACCCGGCCCTGGCGAAGCCCCTGGCGCATTGGCGCCACATCTACGACGCCACCGGCAGCGTGGACCTGGATGCGTGGAACGGCCCGCAGCGCCTCTTCGCCTCCGCGCTGACCGCGCTCGCTGGCGTCGTCATGTTCATGCTGGGCACCGCGCTGCACCTGTCCCGCCGGCGCGCGCTGCTGCTCGCCGCCGTCTTCGTCTTCTGCACGCCGCTGCTCTCCACCGCCAGCCGCGCCCTGTGGCAGCACGGCCCTTCGCTGCTGTGCCTCACCCTGGTGCTCCTGGGCCTCGTCCGCGCGCGCGAGGCTCCGCGTCACGTGGCCTGGGCGGGCATTCCCCTGGCGCTCGCCTATGTCATGCGGCCCACCAACAGCCTCTCCGTGCTGGTGCTGTCGCTCTACGTGCTGTGGACCTATCCGCGGCAGGCCTGGAAGTTCTTCGCGGGCGCGCTCGCAGTGGCCATCCCGTGGGTGGCGGTGAACCTCATCCACTACGGCTCCGTGCTGGCGCCTTATTACGAACCGCAGCGCCTGGAGCTGTCCGCCTCTCGCGTGGCCGAGGCCCTGGCCGGCAACCTCGTGTCCCCCGCGCGCGGGCTGCTCGTGTTCACCCCCGTGCTCCTCATGAGTGCCTGGGGCTTGTGGATGGACCTGCGCGCCCGGACCTTCACCCGGCTTCATGCCGTGCTGGTCGCGGTGGTCGCGCTGCACTGGGCCGCCATCTCCACCTTCCCGCACTGGTGGGCAGGGCACTCGTATGGCCCGCGCTTCTTCACGGACATGGTGCCCTACCTCGTCTTCTTCCTCGTCCCCGTGGTGCGCGCGCTCCAGTGGAAAGGCCCCGAGGCCCGGCGCGGCCTGACGGCCACCTTCGCGGTGCTGGCCGTGCTGAGCCTGGTCCTCCATGTCCACGGCGCCAGCTCGCGCGCGGTGTACCGGTGGAACAGCTTGCCGCTCGACGTGGATGAACACCCGGAGCGGCTCTGGGACTGGTCCGACCCGCAGTTCCTCGGGCGGCGCTGAGCTATCCGCCGCGTGCGTGCCTCGCCAGCGCGCGCGTCAGGTGCCCCGCCACGTCCGTGCCGCCGCGCGCGTCGAAGCCCAGGAACATCGCCGAGCCGTTCAGCTCCAGGATGCGCGGCGCGCCGTCCGCATCGCGCTTCAAGTCCATCCCCGTCCAGCGCAGGCCCAGCACCTCGCACGCCTTCACGCAGCCGTGAGCCACCTCGGGAGGCAGCGTCACCTGCTCGATGCGCTCCTCGTGCTGCCGGAAGTCGAGCGACGAAGAGACGATGCGCAGGCTCGCGATGACGGCGCCGTCCAACACGTACACGCGCAGGTTCTCACCCGGCAGCAGCTCCTGGAAGGTGACGGGCGCGGCGGAGAGCGCCGCGAGGCGTTCGTCCGTGAGGTCTGCTTCACGCAGCTCCCGCGTCGCCGCGCCGCCTACGACGGGCTTGTAGACCACGCGTCCTTCCCTCGCGAAGCGGCGCACCGCCTCCGCGTCATTTGTCCACAGCGTCCGGGACACGGGAAGTCCCGCGGCCTGGAGCGCGGCGAGCTGCGCGGGCTTGTGCATGCTCCAGTCCGAAGAGGGCGGGTTGTAGAGCGGCACGCCCAGCCGCTCCCAACGGCTCAGGAGTCCCAGGAGCAGCGCGCTCTTCTCGCGGAACGCGGTGAGCGTGGTGCGCCAGTCCGCGTCCATGGCCTCCTGTGCATCCACGCCGAAGGCCAGCGGGTGCGCATGCAGACCGCGCAGGTACACGGCGGCTGGTCGTCCCACCTCGCGTCCGTCCACGATGATGCCGTCTAGCGACTCCGTGAGCGACAGCCGCGTCTCCTCGGGGAAGGCCCGCGTGTCCACTGTCACCGTGTCCACGTCCTCGGCGCGAAGCCGGCGCGCCACCTCCAGGACGTGGGCGTCGTCTCGCGCACCCAGCAGCACCACCGTGCCTGTCCGTGTCACGGGCGTCCTCAGCGTTGGAGCTCACCGCCGTCGCCGGTCTCTTCGCCCACCTGCATCGTGGTCACCTGCGCTTCCTTCTCGGGTTGCGGTTCGGGGGATGCGGGCGCCCAGTCCCGGATGAACAGCGCGCGCGGCGGTTTCGGCGGAGAAGTCTTTGGCATGGTGCCTCCAAGATGCGGACGGGCCCCGCGCCGCACCAGTGCTGGCCATGGAGCGCCGCGTCACCCGGGCTGCATGCGCCGATTCGTCCACCGCTCCACGATGGACCCGCCAGTGCCCCCCGTATCGGCAGCGTCGGCTGTTCGTTTCCGGTGACTTCCACCGCGCGCCTGGGCTCCAATCCGTTTCATGAAAGCTCTTGCCTTGCGTGAGGACCGCTTCCTCGACGTGCTCCGGCGGCTCATCGCCCTGACTCCGAAGCTGCAGAACAACCCTGGCGCGGGGCTGGTGCCCGAGGAGCGGCTCGCCGCGCAGGTGGTGCTGGACACCCTGGCGCCGCACATCGAGAGCGGCTTCATCCAGGCGGAGTCCGTGGCGGGCCCGGGCCAGGCGTCGCGCCCCTGTCTGGTGCTCACCGTGCCGGGCGAGGGAGAGGGCGCCATCGGCTTCGTCGGCGCGCACTTCGACGTGGTCCCCGCGGACCAGAAGGCGGAGGGCTGGGAGCGCAGCCCCTTCGAGCTGTGGGAGGGCCCCGGCGGCGTGCTCTACGGGCGCGGCGTCACCGACTGCCTGGGGCACGTCGCCGTGCTCACCGACCTGCTGGCCCAACTGGCCGAGCGCAAGGTGCGCCCCAGCCGCACGCTGAAGGTGGTGCTCATCTCCAACGAGGAGTCCTCGGAGCTGCCGGGCCTGGGCCTCAACTACGTGGCCGAGCAGGGCATGCTCAAGCCGCTCGACGGCCAGCCGGTGTACTGGCTGGACAGCGCCAACTTCGGCCCCACGCTGGGCACGGCGGGCGTGTCGCTGTGGGAGCTGAAGGTGACGGGCGTGGGCGGCCACTCCGGCATGCCGCAGAACTGCGTCAACGCGCTGGAGCTGGGCATGGCCGCGTCGTTGGAGCTGGCGCGCTTCTTCCACGAGCGCTTCCCGCCCACGGAGGACGAGAAGCGCTGGGGCTTCCTGTCGTCCTCCAGTCTCAAGGCCACCGTGGTGGAGGCGCCCAACACCAAGGAGACGAAGGTGCCCGCCGACGTCGTCCTGCGCGGCGACATCCGCCTCACGCCCTTCTACGACCTGGCGGAGGTGCAGAAGGCGGTGACGGACTTCATGGCGGAGCTCGACGCCCGGCTGGAGCGCGACGACGCCCCCGCGCACTTCCCGCGCACGCGCACGGCGGGCGGCAAGCGCGGTGAGCTGGCGTTCCGCTTCCAGGGGGAGGGGACCGAGGGCATCGCCTGCCGGCTGGACTCGGAGGGCCTGCGCGCCCTGAAGGAGGCCATGCAGGTGGTGCGCGGTGTGTCGGCCACGCCCTTCTCGCTCACTGGCTCGCTGCCGCTCGTGAGGGACCTGCAACGACAGGGCTGCGACGTGCAGATTACGGGCTTCGGGGACATGCAGTACTACCACGCCCCCAATGAGCAGGCCCGGCTGGAGGACTTCCGGCAGGGCTTCGCGATTCTCCGCGAGCTGCTCGTCCGCCTCTGAGGCGGGGCGCGTCTGGTGGCTCGCTGTTCGGAAATGTCGGGGGTTTTGCGCGGCGAATGTCCCGACATTTCCGAACAGCGCGCACCGGACACTCGCCCGGAGCACATGTGCGTGGACAGCGCGACCGGGGACCGCCACAGTCGGCCCGGGCCGCGGGCACCTCCGCTCGCGGCGGCTGCGCGAGAGGAGTGGTGACGCCGTGAGAGACTTGCTGATGATTCCAGGGCCGGTGGAGTTCGAGCCTGAGGTGCTCCAGGCGCTGGGCGCTCCCACCCTCAGCCACACGGACCCCGCTTTCATCGCCGTCTTCGGCCGGGCCCTGAAGCGGCTTCGGGAGGTGTGCCTGGCGCCCTCCGCGCAGCCCTTCGTAGTGTCCGGCTCCGGCACGCTGGCCATGGAACTGGCGGTGGCCAACCTGGTGGAGCCCGGGGACGCGGCCCTGGTCGTGAACACCGGCTATTTCAGCGACCGGATGGCGAAGATTCTCGAGCGCCACGGCGCCCAGGTGACGCACGTGCGCGCCCCGCCGGGGGACGTGCCGTCGCTGGACGCGGTGGAGATGCACCTGTCGAAGGGTGGCTTCAAGGTGCTGTCCATCACCCATGTGGACACGTCCACGGGCGTGCTCGTGCCCGCGGAGGCGCTGGTGCGGGCCGCGCGCAAGCACGGTGTGCTGTCGGTGGTGGATGGTGTGTGCGCCACCGCGGCGGAGATCTTCCGCCAGGATGCGTGGGAGGCGGACGTGTACCTCACGGCCAGCCAGAAGGCGGTGGGGGTTCCTCCCGGCCTGGCGCTGCTCACCGTGAGCCCGCGGGCCATGGAGGCCTGGCGCAAGCGCAAGACGCCGGTGGCCAGCGTCTACGCGGACTTCGCGGAGTGGCTGCCCATCATGGAGGCGTACGAAGCGGGCAAGCCGGCCTACTTCGCCACCCCGCCAGTGAACCTGGTGGCCGCGCTGGACGTGAGCCTGGGGCAGATTCTGGCCGAGGGCATGGACGCCCGCTTCGCCCGGCACCAGCGGATGGCGCGGGCCTTCCGCGCGGCGTGGAAGGCCATGGGCCTGCGCCTGTTGCCCACCTCCGACGCCGTGGCCGCCAACACGCTGAGCGCCGTGTACTACCCGGACGGCGTGGACGCGGCGCTGGTGAGCGGGGTGAAGGGGCAGGGTGTCGTCGTCGCCGGCGGCCTCCACCCGGACCTCAAGACGCGCTACTTCCGCGTGGGCCACATGAACCGGGTGGGGCCCGCGGACGTCCTATCCACGGTGGGCGCCCTGGAGCGCGCGCTCATCGCCGCCGGTCATCGCTCGGAGCCCGGCGCCGCCGTGGCCGCCGCCCAGGCGTCCCTCATCGCGGGCTGAGCCCGGCCTGGGACATCCGCCTCCATTCGTTGGCTGGCGGATGCTCCTCTCGGCCTGCGGGGCGAACCGGGTTTGATTCGACAGTATCGGAAAAATATGCGATTGTTGGCTTCCCGGAAGTGGGGGGAATCTTGTGAGCCCGGAAGCATCCGCGAAGTGAGGTGGCGGTGTGTTCCCCGGGCGCCTTGGAAGGGCCCCTCGGGGAGATGACCATGTACGCGGGTTACGAATCGAGCGCGGGTGGTGGCGCGGCCTGGGAGCTGGAGCTGCGGCGTCTGGCGGCCACCGACGACGATATGGCGCGTGGGATGTTCTTCCAGGGCACGCTGGACGTCGTGGGTTTCCTGGGAGGCGAAGGCGCCGTGGCCCGCTGCAAGGGGGTGACCGGCATCTGGGAAATCAACCTCCTCCACATGTACCCCATCACCCGGTTCCTCCGGATGTCATCCACGGCGGCGCGGCTGTTGGCCCCGCAGTTGGACGGCTTCGAGGGCGTGCTGCGGCGCATGGGAACGCAGGCCACGGTGGACTTCGTGGCGTCCGTCTTCGGACGGGAGTTGATGCGAACGGCCAGCGGCAAGCCGCGGCTGCTGTTGCAGTCGCTGGGAGAGGCCTACCTCGCGGCGGTGACCTACGGCGAGCGCTATCCGCTGTGGACGGGGGAGACGAGCGCCCGGTTCATCATGCGGCGTGACTTCATGCCCGCCGCCTACCACGAGGGCGTGCTGCACGGCGTGCTGGAGGCGGTGGGCGCGCGTGAGGTCCGGGTCCAAGGTCGCCAGGTGGGGCTGCTCGACAGCGAGTACGAGCTGTCCTGGAAGTAGGCGTGGCGGTGCGCGCCCCGGCGTACTGGCCGGGGTGTGGAACTCCCTGGCACGGGTGTCGGGCTGGTGACCGTCCAGCGCATCCTCCACCGCCATGGGGAGACATCTCCGCGGAGGCAGTGCCGGGCGAAGCGGCCACGTTCTGTTTCCCCTGGAGGCGTCCCGTTCACGAGCGACGGCGAGTGGCCCATCCTGCGGCCCCGGACGACGTGGACCTCACGCTGCGCGTCTTCAGGGTGGAGCAGGCCGTGGCGGCGCCAGTCTCCCAAACGCGCTCACGTTCGCGCCGGGGCAGCCGGTGGAGGTGGCTGTCGCGCGCGTGGGCCACATGGGCCGTGTTCAGGTGGCTGACAGAGGGAACGGAATTTCAGAGGGCCCGGTGAAGCATGTCATCGAACGCTTCGGACGGGCGGTAAGCTCGCGCGCCTATGGGGGCCGGGCCTGGGCCGGGCCGCGCGAAGGGGGTGGCGCGCGCTTCACCCTGGATTTGCCGTTGGAGAAGGAGAGGCGTGAGTGAGCCGGCCGTTGCTGGTGGTGGATGACGACGCGGACCTGCGCGAAGCCCTGGAGGAAGTGCTTCGTGACGCGGGCTACACGGTGCTGGGGGCCAGCAATGGCAAGCAGGCCCTGGAGGTGCTGGGCGCGGCCACGGAGCTGCCGGGGCTCGTCCTGCTGGACATGATGATGCCCGTCATGGACGGAGGCGGGTTCGCGCGGGCCATGCGCCAGGTGTCCGCCTGGCGGGACATCCCGGTGCTCGTCTTCTCCGCGTCAGCGAATGCTCGCCAGGTCGCGGATGAGATTGGCGCTTGCGGCCACCTGCGCAAACCCGTGGACGTGGACACACTGCTGGACGCCGTCAGCCGCCATCTGACGGCGTGAAGCAGGCAGGCGGGTCCTGTTTGACGCTCCGCGTTCCCCCCGGTTGACGCCTCGAAATCAGGTTGGTAAGTGCCAGCTTAACACTTTACGTGGAGGGCCGGATGCACACCAACGCGCTCGCGCTGCTGATCTTGCAGCTCATCGTCATCATCGGCTTGTCGCGGCTCATCGGCCGCGGCGCGCGGTGGTTGGGACAGCCGTTGGTCATCGCGGAGGTGGTGGCCGGTATCGTCCTGGGGCCCTCGCTGCTGGGCTGGCTGGCGCCGGACATCATGAACGGGCTGTTCCCGGCCTCGTCCATGCCGGTGCTGACGATGCTCAGCCAGGTGGGCCTGGTGCTGTTCATGTTCCTCATCGGCCTGGAGCTGGACCCCCAACTGCTCAAGGGCCGAGGGCATGCGTCGGTGGCCATCAGCCACTCCAGCATCGTCGTCCCCTTCGCGCTGGGCGCGGGCGCGGGCGCGCTGTGGCTCTACAAGAGCCTGTCGTCGCCAGAGGTGCCGTTCACCTCGTTCGTGCTCTTCATGGGCGTGGCGATGAGCATCACCGCCTTCCCGGTGCTGGCGCGCATCCTCACCGAGCGAGGCCTGCTCCAGTCGAAGGTGGGCACGGTGGCCATTGCCTGCGCGGCGGTGGATGACGTCACCGCGTGGTGCCTGCTGGCCTTCGTCGTCTCCATCGTCCGCGCGGCCAGCTTGGCGCAGGCGGCGCTCACCACGGTGATGGCGCTGGGCTACATCGTCTTCATGCTGATGGTGGTGAGGCCCTTCCTCGCGCGCCTGGGCGCGCGGGTGGCCAGCCGTGAGGGACTCACCCAGAACGTGGTGGCGGGCACGCTGGTGCTGCTGCTGGCGTCCGCGGGCGTGACGGAGCTCATCGGCATCCACGCGCTCTTCGGTGCCTTCCTCTTCGGCGCGGTGATTCCAAAGGAAGGCCGGCTGGCGGAGACGCTGGCGGAGCGGCTGGAGGACGTGGCGGTGGTGTTGCTGCTGCCCATCTTCTTCGCCTTCAGCGGCCTGCGCACGCAGATTGGCCTGCTGAACACCGCGGAGGACTGGCTGACGTGCGGCGTCATCATCGTGCTGGCCTGCCTGGGCAAGTTCGGCGGCAGCGCGGTGGCGGCGCGGATGACGGGCCTGCGGTGGCGCGAGGCGAGCGCCATCGGCATCCTGATGAACACGCGCGGGTTGATGGAGCTCATCGTCCTCAACATCGGCCTGGACCTGGGCGTCATCTCACCCCAGCTCTTCACCATGATGGTGCTGATGGCGCTGGTGACGACGTTCATCACCACGCCGCTGCTGAAGTGGATCTACCCGCTGGAGGAGATTGCCCGCGAGCGCGTGGTGTTGCCGCTGCCGGTGGAGCCAGGCCCTCCGCCCTACAGCGTGCTGATGTGCGTGTCCCACGGGCAGGCGGGGCCGGGCATGGCCACCCTGTCGCGCTCGCTGACGGGGCGTGAGGAGGGCGCGCGGCTTCACGCGCTGCACCTGGTGTCCCCGGAGCGCGCCTCCCTGCGCCCGGCGCAGCAGCGGGACCCCGAGGAGGACAGCGCGCTGACGCCGCTGTTGTGGCGAGCCGAAAGCCTGGGACTCTCCGTCCGGCCGTTGTCGTTCGTCTCCGCGGACCCGGCCCAGGACATCTGCCGCACGGCGAAGGCCCGGCGCGCGGACCTGGTCCTGCTGGGGTGGCACAAGCCACTCTTCAGCCAGACGATGCTGGGCGGCACGGTGCGTGAGGTGATGCAGGAGGCCTGTGGCCCGGTGGCGGTGCTGGTGGACCGGGGCCTGTCGGACATCAAGCGCGTGCTGGTGCCCTTCGTGGGCAGCCAGCATGACCGCGCGGCCCTGGCCCTGGCCCGGCGGCTGAATCAGCAGGCGGGCGCCGAGGTGACGGTGCTACACGTGACGTCGGACCTCGGCGGCAACGGCGGGGCCCGGTCGCAGGTGGAGGCGCTGTTTCCGGTGAACGAGGGCGGCGTGACGTTGAAGGAAGTGCGCAGCGATGCGCCGGACGAGGCCGCCCTGGGTGAGGCGCGCCACGGCTATGACCTGGTGATTGTCGGCATCGGCGCGCAGTGGGGGCTGGAGGACAAGGTCTTCGGCCTGCAGCGCGAGCGCATCATCCGGGACGCGCCGGGCTCGCTGCTGGTGGTGTGTGACGCGTCCCCCGCCACGGCGGCGGAGCCCTCCTCTGAATCCTCCAACGACGGGGCCAGCGCGGCCCGGGTTCTGCCCGCGAGGGGCTGATGCACCTGGGAGCAACCCTCCGACTGTTGCGCACGGATGCGGGCCTGTCGCTGCGGGACCTGGCGCGCCGCATCGGCGTGTCCAGCGCGTACCTCAGCCGGGTGGAGAACGGCGTGGACGCGCCCCCCACGCCCGAGCGCCTGTCGGCCATTGCCCGCGAGCTGCGAGTCCCGTCCTCGGTGCTGATGGACGTGGCCAACCGGATGAGTCCGTCCGTGGCCGCCTACCTGGAAGAGGTGCCGGGCGCGGGGGCTCTCTTCCTGGACATCGCCCAGCGGCGCCTGTCCGGGTTGCAGCTGGCGCGCGTGCGCGACTTCCTGGACGCGGAGTTTCCCGTGGCCCAAGGGCGGCGCGACACGCCCGTGCCACCGCTGGCGCCGCTGCTGGCGCCAGAGCGCATGGTGTTGCAGCTGTCCTGCGCGGGCTGGGACGACGTGCTGGACGTGGTGGCGGAGCGGCTGGCCTCCTCGCAGCCCGGCGCGGACGTCGCGCGGGTGGTGGGGGGCCTGAAGCGGCACCGGGAGGAGTCCTCGTGCGCGGTGGGTGGCGGGGTGGCGGTGCCCCATTCCTTCCTGCCAGGCGCGGTGCCCACCGCGGCCCTGGTGACGCTGGCCACGCCGCTCGCGGGCGATACCCCCGACGGCAAGCCGCTCCGCGTCGTGGTGGCCATTCTGGACGCCGAGCGGGGCAACCCCCAGTTGGTGCGGCTGGCGCATCTGGCGCGGCTGGCGTCCCATGGGCTGGCGGATCGGTTGTTGGGGCTCAGCCAGCCGGCCCAGGTGCTCTCCAGTCTGGAGGAGCTGGAGGCGCTGCGCTGACTCAGGGGCTCATGCGGCCCCAGGTCTCCCACGCGCCCAGATCCCGGTAGCCCAGGCGCTGATACAAGGGCTTCGCCTCCGGCGTGGCCTGGAGCACCGCGGCCGTCATCCCCCGGGTCCGCGCCTGGTGGTGCAGCCCGCGCATCACCTGCGCGGCCAGCCCCCGGCCCCGGGCCTCGGGCACCGTGGCCACCATGTAGATGCCCGCGGTGTCGCCCACGTCCCGGGCCATGCCACACGCCAGGGCAACGCCCGCCTCCTTCGCGACCAGTGTGTGCACCGGCAGCCGAGGCGGCTGCAGCCAGACGTCGAGCTGGCTCCCGAGCTGGCCCCACGTGCGCTTGTTGATGGCGACCATGTCGTCCTGTGTCTCGGAGACCTCCAGGGGGAGGTCCGGCGGGGCGTCCGGCACGTCCCCCAGCACCAGGCCCATGGCATCCATCCGGACCGCGTCGGGGGTGAAGCCGGCGTCCTCCAGCACCCGCCGGCCCTCGGTGTCTCCGGGCAGCAGCACCACGCGCCAGCCGGGCAGGTCCAGGCGCAGGTAGAAGTCCGTCAGGGTGGGCAGGGCGTCGCGCAGCGCTCCCGGGTCGTGGAAGAAGGCCTGCTGGGCCCGCGAGTGGTCCGGGTGCCCCGGCAGACAGAAGGCGTCCACGCCTGGCAGGCCCAGATGCCGCAGCGTGCCGCGCTCCCGCTGAAGGTGCTTGAAGGCGATGACGTTCGACAGCAGGCGCGCGGACAGCTCGGCATTCGTCATGGGACTCTGGAGCGTAGGGCACGCTCCGCCCGGCGGAGAACAGACGCAGCGCTCAAAACCGCGCACCGGCGCGCTGGGAGGATTAGGGTGCAGGGGCACCCATGAGCAGCCCGCGCTTCTACGCCTTCGACCCTCGCGCCACCCGCATCGCCCTCTTCGTGGGGGCCTGCGTGCTGGCCGTCCTCACCGCCTGGGCCCTGGCGGATGCCCGCGCCGAAGGCGGCGTCCAGGCCATGGCCCGCGCCGGCGTCTCCGCGGGGCTGATGTTGACCTTCCTGGTGTCCTTCCACCGCCTGCGGCCCCGCACGGGCTGGGGCGTCACGGTGGACGCGCGGGGCGTGCGCGTGGCCCGGCCCTTCAGCAAGAAGGAGCTGGACCTGCACTGGGGGCAGATTGACCACGTGCGCCGGATTGGCCGGAAGGGGAGCGTGCTCGCCCTGTTCCTCAAGGAGGAAGGCCGAGTGCTCGTCACCCGGCATCTCTTCGCCCGCAAGGCTGTTTTCGACGAGTTGATTTCGGCGCTGGAGGACCGCCTCCCGCCGCCCCGTTTCGACGCCTGAACACCCCGTTTCCCGGGGCGGCCTCCCAGGCAGGCGGCCAGGCGGATTTCACGAATGTTTACGCAGCCTTGCGAGTCCTCGTTAACCTTGTTCGACGTGCCTTGAAGTGGTACGCACGGACCTGTTGCAAGGCTCCTTTTCCCAAGGACAGTTTCACATGGAAAAGACCCCCGCTACCGGCTCGGCGGTTGCTCCGCCGCCCGTGGAGTATGGGACGGACAGCATTACCAAGCTCGAGGGCCGCGAGGCGGTCCGGAAGCGCCCCGGCATGTACATCGGCGACACGATGGCCTACGGGCTCCACAAGCTCGTGTACGAGGTCGTCGACAACGCGGTGGACGAGTCGCTGGCCGGGCACTGCACCGACATCGAGGTCGTCATCCACGTGGATGGCTCCCTGAGCGTGCAGGACAACGGGCGCGGCATCCCCGTGGGCCCGCACCCCAAGTTCCCCGGCAAGGACACCCTGGAGGTCGTCCTCACGGAGCTGCACGCCGGCAGCAAGTTCGGCAACGGCGCGTACAAGGTCTCCGGCGGCCTCCACGGCGTGGGCGTCACCTGCGTCAACTTCCTCTCGGAGTGGTTCAAGGTCCGCGTCCACCGCAACGGCATTGTCTACGAGCAGTCCTACGCGCAGGGCGTCCCGGACACCCCGCCGCGCGAGGTGGGCACCACCGACAAGCGCGGTACGCACATCGCCTTCAAGCCGGACGCCACGGTGATGGAGCTGGTGGAATTCAACTTCGAGACGCTCAGCCAGCGTCTGCGCGAGCTGGCCTTCCTCAACGCCGGCCTGCACATCACCGTCCGCGATGAGCGCACGAACAAGGAGCACGACTTCAAGTTCGACGGCGGCATCTCCTCGTTCGTGGAGTACCTCAACAAGTCGAAGCAGACGCTCCACGACAAGCCCATCGCCTTCAGCACGGAGCGCGAGGGCGTCATGCTCGACATCGCGATGCAGTGGAATGACGGCTACGACGAGCGCATCTACACCTTCGCGAACAACATCAACACCCACGAGGGTGGCAGTCACCTGTCCGGCTTCAAGGCGGCGCTGACGCGCACGCTCAACAGCTACGCGGAGAAGGGCAGCCTCTGGAAGGACCTCAAGGAGACGCCCACCGGCGAGGACGCGCGTGAAGGCCTGTCCGCCGTCATCTCCGTCAAGCTGACCAACCCCCAGTTCGAGGGTCAGACGAAGACGAAGCTGGGCAACAGCGAGGTGAAGGGTCTGGTCGAGCAGATGGTGAACGACCAGCTCGGCTCCTTCCTGGAAGAGACGCCCGTGGTCGCCAAGAAGGTCGTGGCGAAGATTGGCGACGCCTGCCGGGCGCGTTTGGCCGCGCGCAAGGCGCGTGAGACGGTGCGCCGCAAGGGCGTGCTGGACGGCGGCGGGCTCCCCGGAAAGCTGGCGGACTGTCAGAGCCGCGACCCGAACGAGAGCGAGCTCTACATCGTGGAGGGCGACTCCGCAGGTGGCTCCGCGAAGCAGGGCCGGGACCGGCGCAACCAGGCCATCCTTCCGCTGCGCGGCAAGATTCTCAACGTGGAGAAGGCCCGCTTCGAGAAGATGCTCACCAGCGCCGAAATCGTGACGCTGATTACGGCATTGGGCACGGGCATCGGCGCGGAGGACTACGACCCGGAGAAGGCGCGCTACCACCGCATCATCCTGATGACGGACGCCGACGTGGACGGCAGCCACATCCGCACGCTGCTGCTCACCTTCTTCTTCCGGCAGATGCCGGAGCTCTTGCAGAAGGGCTACCTCTACATCGCGCAGCCGCCGCTCTACAAAGTCACGCGCAACAAGAAGGACCAGTACGTCAAGGACGAGCACGCGCTGAACGAGTACCTGCTCAAGATTGCCTCCGAGCACGCGCGGGTACTGACGCCCGAGGGCGAGCTGGGCGGCGCGGAGCTGAAGGCGCTGCTGGAGAAGGTGATTACGTACGAGGAGCGCCTGGAGAAGCAGGCCAAGCGCCGGGACGCGCGGGTGGTGGATGCGCTGGTGCAGGGCGCGCGGCTGTCGGCGGAGACGCTGACGGACGAGGCGGCCCTGGAGGCGGCGGTGAAGGCCGCCTATGACACCTTCGAGCGCCGCATGCCGGACGTGCTGGGCCGCGTGCGCCACGAGCTGGTGCAGGACCCCGAGCACCACACCAAGAAGCTGGTGTTCCACACCGACGTGAATGGCGCCATGCGGGAGACGGTGCTCGACCACGCCTTCCTGTCGTCGCCGGAGTACCTGGAGCTGTCGTCGCTGCGCGACGCCTTCGTGGCGCTGGGCAAGGCGCCGTACAAGGTTCGCGTGGACGCGGGGGAAATCACCGTCTTCTCCGTGCAGGAGGTGCTCGCCGCCGTTCGCAAGGACGCGCAGCGCGGCCTGGGCCTGCAGCGCTACAAGGGTCTGGGTGAGATGAACCCGGAGCAGCTCTGGGACACGACGATGAACCCGGCCACGCGCACGCTGCTCCAGGTGCGGGTGGAGGACGCGGTGGAGAGCGACGAAATCTTCTCGCTGCTGATGGGCGAGGCGGTGGAGCCGCGGCGCGAGTTCATCGAGCGCAACGCCCTGGACGTGCAGAACCTGGACATCTGAGTCCGTCCCAGGAAAGACGCGTGGGCCCGGTGCCCCCTCGGCCCCGCGCCCACGTGCCTTTCCCGTCCTTGTCGAGCCGGGCCTCCGCGCTGCCGGGCCCTCGCTAGCCCTTACGTCAGGAAGCCGGCCCCCTTCGCTGAAGCCGCGGGGCGCCGGTGCACCGTAAGGTAGTCACCGTTCCTCCGGCCCAGCCCGGCGTCCTCCGTGGCGCCGCGAATGCTCGCCTCACCTGCTGGCGCCCCAGGAGGTGCGCGGCGGGCTGCCTGTGCGGCTGCTACCGCTCCGAGCGGCGTGAGCCCTTCAGGGCCTCCGCGCGCTCCTTGCCTGACATGGCCGTCACGTCGACGATGTCCACCTCGAAGGCGCCCCGGTTGTCGTCCACCTTCATGTCGGGGAAGGTGCAGTGCAGGTTCTCCGTGCCCGTCAACTGGTAGCGCTTGCCGGTCTGGAGGATGCGGTGGGTGGCGCGCACGGATTCGGGCGCCGGGCCGCGCTCCATGCACAGCACCTGGCGGATGCGGCCATTGGGGCCGGAGCGCAGCTCCGCGAAGTCGTCTCGCACGGTGAGCAGGTAGGTGGAGTCCGGGTTGAGGCCGCGCAGCACCATCTGGTGCTCGGCCTTCAGCGGCACCGCGTTTTCCTTCGCGTCGAAGGTGAACGAGCGCGGCGGCACGTAGGCGGACTGGCGGACGTTGATGCGGATGGCGCCGCTGTTGTCGTCCAGTCCGCCGTCATCCAGCGCGAAGACGTGGAGTTTCCGGGCGCCCTTGATGGTGCGCGTTGACGTGCCGAGCAGGCCGAAGCTGCTGTCCACCGGTCCGTCGCCTTCGATGAGGTAGGCCAGCGTGCCGGAGGCGGTGCCCCGGCCCTCGGCCAGGGACGCGCTGCCCTGCGTCCACACCGAGTACGTCGTGCCGGGGTTCAGCTCGATGCTGGCGGTGTTGTATTCGGGCAGGGGGACGGCGTTGTACTGGGGGCGCAGCACCAGCACGCGGGTGGGGTAGTCCACCGCGTGCATCGTCCGCTGCGGCGCGTCCTCCTCCACGGGACCGTCCTGTGCGACCGCCACCTCCGGGCTGGCGCCCGCGTCCTCCTGCGCGCTGGGGCCCCCGTCCTCCGGCGTGGCGGCGCCTTCCGCCACCACCGCGGCGCCCGCGTTCCCTGGCGCCGCCACGGCCACTTCGACGGGCGGCGGGGGCGCGGCGATGGGCTTCAGCTCCGCCGTCAGCGGCTCCACCAGGTTCGACGTGGGCGTGAAGCGCTTCGTCCAGGGCAGGTGGCCGGGCAGCGAGAGGGCCAGCGTGTTGGCCTCGCCAATCTTGACCTCCACCATCAGCGGCGTGACGCCCTTGAGCTCCTGGTCGTTGAGCCGCACGGTGGCGCCCGCGGGCTTGGAGGCGAGCCACAGCGTGGTGGTGGATGCGTACACGTCGTCGAACGTGGACTCGCCCGCGATGACGAGCTTGTAGAACACACCGACGAGGAACAGCGCGGCGGTGGCGTAGACGATGGACATCGTCACGACGCGCGCCTTCTCCTTCCCCTTCGCCACGCGCGCGGCTTCTTCGCGCGCCAGCGTGTCCCGGGCGTCGTCCACGGAGGTGCGGTAGCCCTTGCCAGTCCAGGTGCCCACCGGATGCGCCTCGGTGGTGGGCTCCTGGCTCTTGGCGGCGGGCACTTCGATGGGCGTGTCGCGCGGCGCGGCCTGGGTGGGCGCGGGTGCATCACCCGCGTCGGTGCTGGGCTCTTCGTCCAGCGCCGGCACGGGGGGGCCGGGGCGCTCGGAGGTGTATGTCCTGCGGACGCCACCCTCGGAGCGGGGGAGCTGGGACTGGGTCACCCGCCGCACGCCGCTGCTCGTGGGACGGCGTGCTCCTGGGGTGCTCGCAGAGGGGCGACGGCCTCCTTCGCTGCCGGGCCGTCCGCTGTCGCTGCCAGGGCGGCCTCCGTCACTGCCCGGGCGGCTGCGCACGCCGGGGCTGGAGCCCCGCGAGGCGTTGCTGGGCGGGGGCCGCGCGCGTCCCTGGGACGCCGTTTCGGTGACGCCCGTCTGCCAGGCGGTGAGCTGCTCCTGGAAGGCGGGGGGCACCTCCACCCGGCGGCCCTCGGCGGCCAGCTCCTCCGGGAAGAGGTGCGCCATGAGCTGCGACAGCAGGGTGGGGGTGAAGCGCGGGTTGTCGCGGTAGAGCAGCTCCACCAGCGACTCGCTCAGGTCCTTCGCCGTCTGGTAGCGCGCCTCACGGTCCAGCGCCATGGCGTGGGAGATGACCGTCTCCACGTCCTCGCTGACGGTGGGGTTGAGCGCGGACGGCGGCAGGCGGTCGCCCACGAGGATGCGGGGCAGGACGGTGACGAACTCCCCTTCATAGGGACGCTTGCCGCACACCATCTCGTAGAGGACGACGCCCGCGGCGTACACGTCGGTGCGCGCGTCCAGGTCCTGCCGGCCCTGTGCCTGCTCCGGGGAGAAGTACGGGTACTTGCCCTTGAGGGTGCCGGGAGACGTCTTCGCCTCCACCGCGCTCGTCACCTTGGCGATGCCGAAGTCGATGACCTTGACCTCGCCCTCATAGGAGATGAGGACGTTGTCCGGGGACACGTCGCGGTGCACCAGGCCCAGCGCCTGCCCGTCCTCGCCCACGTGTCGGTGCGCGTAGTCCAGGCCGTCACACAGCTTGCTGGCCACGTGGAGCGCCAGCGGCTCCGGGAAGGACGCCATGCCCATCCGCTGGGCGCGGCGCAGCACCTTGGACAAGGGCTGGCCCTGCACCAGCTCCATGGCGATGAAGTACTGCCCGTCCACCTCACCGAAGTCGAAAATCTGCGCGATGTTGCTGTGGCTCATGCTGGCCACCACGCGCGCCTCGCCGACGAACATCTCGACGAAGTCCGCATCGTCGACGAAGTGCGGGAGGATCTGCTTGATGACGCAGGGCTTGGTGACGCCCGCCGCCCCCGTCATCCGCGCGCGGTAGGTGACGGCCATCCCCCCCGCGGCGATCTTCGAGAGGAGGACGTATTTACCGAAGTGCTGAGGGCTGTTTTCCGCCACGGGGTAGGAGCATACCTTCCTTCCTGGGAAAGTCCCGGTTCCGGATTGCGCTCTGTACGAAGTTTTTCAGGGTTACCAAGGTGTGAGGCTTCACATTTCTTCACGCGGGGCGCCTGCCGTGGACCGCCCCGGCGCGGTTATCTAGCGGACCTGCCTGCGCTTGCCGGCAGGCGGGGGCGGCCGGCCCCTCGCTGAGAAAGAGGCGTCGCCGATGGTGTCCGAGCTCCCCCTTCGCTCGCGGTGGGGCGCCGTGTGTCTGAGTGGAGTGCTGCTGTTCTCGACGCCGGGCCAGGCCCGCGCTGGGGACGGGAGCCCGGAAGTCCCCGTGGATGCGCCCCTCCAGGCGCATGTGGGGCTTTCCCAGCAGTCGTTGGCGCAGGTGCCCCCGCCGCCCCCGGAGCGCCCCGATTTCAAGCCGCTCGCGGTGGCGGTGGCGGTGGTGCCGGGGTTGCTCTTCCATGGGCTGGGGCCTCTGGTGGCGGGGGACCGTCACACGGCGAAGCGGCTCTTCGCGTTGGAGGGCGCGGGCCTGGGGCTCATCGCGCTGGGCGGCGTGCCCATTGCCCTCACGGGGGCCTCGCGGCGCACCATTGCCCCGCTGTACGCGGTGACGCTGGCGGGCTTCAGCGTGCTGGGCATCTCCGCGCTGGCCAACCTGTATGCGGTGACGGCGCCAGCGTTCGACGCGGGCGTCGCGCCGCCCCTGCTTCCTCCGCTGGAGTTGGAGGTGGGCTACCAGTATGTGAATGACGCTGCGTTCGACTACCGCCACTTCCTCACGGTGGGGGCGCAGGCCCGCTTCGACTCGCTGCGCCTGCTGGGCGCGGTGCGGGTGGACCCGTCCGAGGGCAACACCCAGGTGCGCCTGGGCGGGGCGTGGCGGCTGTTGGGCGCGCCGGAGCGCGCGCTGTCGGGCACGGATGGCAGCGCGCTGGACGTGGAGGCTTTTGGCCAGTTCCACCGCTACCCCACCGAGGGCTTCGCGCTCATCAGCGGAGAGGTGGCGCTGCGGGGCCGGCTGGCCATGTCGCGCATCAGCCCGGCCATGGCGGGCTCCTTCGCGGAGGTCAGCGTGGGCACGTCGGCGGAGGCCTATACGTACCCCGGCGCGGTGAGCGACGGGAACCTGCACGAGCAACTGCTCTTCACCTTCGGCTACGGCGTGTGGCTGGGCCGGGGTGGGCCGTTCCGGGGCGAGGCGATGCTCTATTACGACCACCGCAAGGACTCGTTCGCGGGCGGCATCCGCTCGCGCGGCGGCGGAATCGTGGGCGCCTTTGGCCTGAGGGGCCGGGCGCTGCTGACGGATGACTGGGGTGTCGCCGCCGAGGTGCAGGGGGGCGGCGCGTTCGTGGGCCGGCTGTCGTTGATTCGGGCCCTGGGAGGTGAGCGGTGATGCGCGTGGGAGTGATGGCGGCACTGGTGGTCGCGGGTTGCGGCATGCGGCCCGCGGAGAACCGCGCGATTGCGGATTCCAAGGTGGGCCAGGCGCAGCAGGGCGGGGTGACGCTGTCGGTGGCGGACGGGCTGGCGACGGTGCGCGAATTGGCGCCGGGCACGCTGGTGCTGTGGGGCAACGCGCCGGCCTTCACCGCCCGCATCGACGTGGGCGCCCAGGCGCCGGCCGACTGGCTGGTGACGGTGCGCAACGCGATGCCGGACGCGGTGCTGGTGGCCGAGGAGGAAGGGGGCGCGCCGCTGGCGCAGGAGGCGCTGCCGCAGGCGCTGCCCACCGTGAAGGTGTGGCGCGTGGCGCTGCGCGCGGGGACGACGGCGCGGCTGTCCGTGGCGCCGCCGGATTCCGAATCGCGCGAGCCCTTCCGCTTCCTCGCGCTGGCGGACGTGCAGGAGGCCCTGCCGCGCGTCGGCGATATCTACGCGCGCATGCGGCGGGACGACGCGGCGCGCTTCATCCTCTTCGCGGGCGACCTCACGGAGTCAGGCACGCGCGATGAGCTGACGGAGTTCCAGGAGCGGCTGGAGGCGGGCTCGCGCATTCCGCTGTACGCCACCCTGGGCAACCACGAGACGTTCACCCGCGACGCGGCGGAGTACCACGCGCTGGTGGGGCGCGGCAGCCAGAGCTTCGTCTTCAAGGGCGTGCGCTTCTCGGTGGTGGACTCCAGCAACGGCACGCTGGACCCCGGCGTGGAGGAGCAATTGGAAGGGTGGCTGGCGGCCTCGCGGGACGGCACGCACGTGGTGGCCATGCACGTGCCGCCGCAGGACCCGGTGGGCCTGCGCGGCGGCGGCTTCGCCAACCGGGGCGAGGCCGCGGGCCTGGTGGGGAAGATGGCGCGCGCGGGCGTGGACCTCACGCTCTACGGGCACATCCACTCCTACTATTCGTTCGCCAACGCCGGCATCCCCGCCTTCATCTCCGGCGGCGGCGGCGCCATTCCGGAGACATTCGACGGGGTGGGCCGGCACTTCCTGTCCGTGGATGTGAGCGCGGACGACGGCTTGCAGCAGGCGGCGCTGGTGCGCGTGGATTGATCCGCAGGGGTGCTGTTTTAGCCTACCCTCTTGATCTGACACTGAACATCTGGGCAGATAGGGGCCACCTTCCCGCAAGGAGCCAGGAGGCCCGCGCATGTTCGACTCGAACGAGAACGACCCCATTTCCCCGGCGCTGCGTGCGCTGCTCGAGCTGTTCACCACGGAGCTGGCGGAGGTCCGCTTCCCGGACATGAACGGCGAGGTGCTGGACGCCGCGGCCGAACAGGTGCGGGCGCAGGCGGAGGCCGTGGCGCGGGCGCAGGCGGCGCTGGAGTCCGCGCGGCAGGCGCTGCACGAAAGCCAGGAGGCGTTGCTCCAGAAGGGCCAGCGGGCGCTGGCGTACGCGCGTGTCTTCTCCGAGGAGAACGTGGAGCTGAGCGCGCGGCTGGACGGCATCCATCTGCCGCGCGCGGCGCGCAAGGGCGCCCGGGCTGACGGCGGGGCGGTGGACTCCGCGAGCGCGGCGCAGGGCAACGATGAGAACGCGCCCCGCCGCCGGGGCCGTCCTCCCAAGGCCCGCGCCGCCGCGGGTGCGTCCCTGTTCGCGGATGGGTCCTCGCCGGAGGCGCTCGCCGCCGCGGCGCACCACACCGGCAACGGCATGTTGTCCGAGGCCTGAGCGGGCCGCGGATAAACGAAGCCGCCCGGTGTGTCGCGGCCACCGGACGGCCTCGCGAGGACTGGCGCATCAGTTGGGCAGGAACACCGCCCGGACGCAGCCGTCCTGCTTCTTCTTGAAGAGCTCGTACCCCTTCGGCGCGTCCTCCAGGGAGAAGCGGTGGGTGGCGAGGAAGGACGGGTCCAGCTCGCCCTTCACCACGTGCTCCAGCAGGCGCGGCAGGTACTTCTGTCCGTGCTGCTGGGCGGAGCGGACCGTGAGGCCCTTGTTCATGATGGCGCCCAGGGGGAACGCGTCCATGAAGCCGTAGACGCCCACCACGGACAGGATGCCGCCCTTGCGGCACGCGAGGATGGCCTGCCGCAGCGCCTGCCCCCGGTCCGTCTGGAGCCGCATCGCCTGTTTCGCGCGGTCATACGCGGCGCCCACGCCCGTGCCGTGGGCCTCCATGCCCACCGCGTCGATGCAGGCGTCGGGGCCTCGGCCGCCGGTGAGCTCCTTCAACACGTCGAGGACGCTGTCCACCTCTTCGTAGCTGATGGTCTCCGCGCCCACCTTCTCCCGCGCCAGCTTCAGTCTTTCGGGGAAGCGGTCGATGCCAATCACCCGCTCGGCGCCGAGGAGGAACGCGGCCTTCTGCGCCATCAGCCCCACGCCGCCGCAGCCCCACACGGCCACCGTCTGGCCGGGTTGGATGTCGCAGAAGTCCGCGCCCATGTAGCCGGTGGGCACGGCGTCGGAGAGGAACAGCGCCTGTTCATCCGTCACGCCTTCGGGCACCCGGAAGCAGTCGTTGTCCGCGTGAGGGACGCGGACGAACTGCGCATGCGCGCCCGCGTAGCCGCCGAAGGCGTGGGTGTAGCCGTAGATGCCCGCGGTCTGGTAGCCGAACAGCGGCTCCTGCAATTCGCCCTTGGGATTGGTGTTGTCGCAGAGGGACCAGAGGTCGTGCTGGCAGTACCAGCAACTGCCGCAGCCGATGAAGGATGGGACGACGACGCGGTCACCCACCTGGACCTTCTTCACCGCGGGGCCCTTCTCCACGACGGTGCCCATGAACTCGTGGCCGATGACGTCTCCCTTGCGCATCGTCGGGATGTAGCCGTCGATGAAGTGGAGGTCGGAGCCGCAGGTGGTGGACATCCTCACCTGGAGGATGACGTCGTGCGGGTTGACGATGCGAGGGTCCCCCACCGTCTCCACGCCCAGGTCGTTGATGCCGTTCCAGCAGAGTGCGCGCATGGGCAGGTTCCTCAGTAGGAGTAGCCGCCCTCACGAGCGGCGGGGTTGGGCCGGGTGGTGGGAATCTCGCCCGTCTCGACGAGGCTCTTGAATCGCTTGAGGGCCTTGAGCGCGAGCGCGGCGGGCACGGCGCCGAGCAACTGCACGGCCTTCTCGCCCACGACGCCGCCCGGCGGGTCGAAGACGAAGCGCAGCGTCACCGCCGTGCCCCAGTCCCGCGGCGCGGGGCGGAAGCGCACCCAGCCTTCGTTGGGCAGGGCCGTGTCCCCCACGGAGTGCCAGCGCAGCAGCTCACCGGGGTGCTCCTCCACCACCTCCGCGTCCCATTCGAAGCCCGCGCCGAGCACGCCCGGCACCTTCCAGTGCTGCAGGCTATCGCCGGAGGACGTGACGTCGGCGAAGTGTCCCATCACCTGGTTGAGCGTCTCCGCGTCGCACCAGCGGCGATACAGCGCCTCCGGCGTGCCTTGGATGGTGATGGAGCGCTGGAGCACCGTCAGTTCGACGGTGGCGTCCCGGCCACGTTGCCGGCGGAGCTTCCGGACGACGACGCCGTGCTTGTGGACGTGGGGTTCCTGCTCGGTCCGGGTGCCGCGGAAGAGCAGGCCGCCGCCGGCCAGGGCCATGGCCACGCCGCCCAGCTTGCCTCGCCGGAGGCCCAGCGTGAGCAGGGCGCCGCCCGCGAGCGCGGAGACGAGCTGCGGAAGGCGCTCCTCCGAGGTGCGCTGGAGGCCGCGTCCAGTCCGTCCCCATCGCTGGCCTCCGAGGCGTCCGCCACGTGGAGACACGGCGGGAAAGCGGGCTCCTGGCTGCTGAATCGTGTCACGCATGGCGGTGGCTCCTCCTGGGCAGGCAGGAGTCGAGCCCGCCACCGGAAACGTTGGGGGAGCCACCGGGGATGACAACCCCGTGGGCGCGTGCCGCGCGGGGTGGGGGGCCCAGGGCCGCCAGCAGGCTCCGGGCCCTGCAAAGGCCACGGCCCGGCCGGGTGCCGTCGCCGGAGCCCCCCTCCGCGCGCTGCACTCGACCGGGCCATGGGACCGGGCTCCCCACCCGCGTTCGGTGGAGGGGCCCGGCTCAGCTCTGCGGGGGGACCTCAGTCCTGCGGGAAGGCCGTCCAGCCAGCCAGCCAGTTGGTGGTGCCCACCGCGCCGACGAAGCGCGCGGAGGTGTCGAAGCCCGCCGGCGGCGTGGCGGCGGCGTCCGGGTTGAGCGCGGGCGAACCGGTCACCGGCATGAAGTTCGGCGCCGTCAGGTGGGTCGCGTCGGTGAGCTGCGGATCCACCACGCGGTTGTTCAGCGCGGAGGCGAGCACGCGCTCGGGCTCGTTGAAGTTGGACACGTCCGGGTTGGTGATGTTGCCGCCAGCGTCCACGGTCGGGTTCGGCGCCGCGGGGATGGAGACGTTGTCGCCGCGGTTGTTCCAGAAGAAGGTGTTGCGCAGGTACAGCTCCGGCGTGGCCGCGTTCCACAGGGCCGCGGAGGCCGTGCCGCTCACGTCCACCGCCAGGTCGGCGAAGTGGGCCACGATGACGTTGTTCAACTTCCCGCCCGCGCCGGTGTTGAACACCATGCCCGACTGCGCGGGGCTGGTGCCCGCCGGACGGCCGGAGCCGATGAAGGTCGCGTTCCAGATTTCCGGCGCGGACCGCGGCGTGGCCGCGTTGTCGTTCTTGTTGCCGGAGGCCTCGATGCCGAAGTTGCCCACCACCGCGTTCTGCTGCGCGATGAAGAACTGAATCTTCCCGTTGTAGCCCAGGTCGTAGTCCAGCGAGTCATCGTCCGTCTGGGTGACGACGGCGTGCTTCAGGTTGGCCGAGCCGCCGAAGAACTCCACGCCGTCATCCGCGCCCATGTGGACCTGGATGTAGTCCAGGTCGGTGTCCGAGCCGCAGCCGGCCACGGTGAGGCCGTTGAGCTCGTTGTCCTCGGACAGCTCGAAGCCGGCGAACTCGATGCGCGCGTAGTTCAGCTTGCCGCAGTCGTGCGCGTCGTCCGGGTTGGCGCCGCCACCGTACTGGGTCAGCGGGTTGTTGCCGGAGGCGAAGAAGCCCTCCACCGTGTTCTCGCCGCCCGCCACGTTGATGCGGCCCTTGCCGAGCAGCACCACGCCGCCCCAGTTGCCGGGCTCGCGGCTGCCCACGGGCCGCGAGCTGGTGAAGACGATGGGGGCCTGCGCCGTGCCCACCGCGTGAATCTTCGCGTTGCGGGTGATGATGAGCGCGCTGCCCTGGTCGCCCAGGATGCGGGTCCCCGGCTCGATGGTGAGCGTGCCGCTCTCCACGAAGATGTAGTTCTTCAGCGTGTACGTGACGCCCGCCTTCCAGGTGGTGTCCTGGGTGATGTTGGCGGACACGTTCTCGGTGGTGTCCGTCGGCGGCGGGTTGGGGTTGTTGGGCGTGTTGTCGTCGTCGCCGCAGGCAGACGTCAGGGAGAGGGCGGAGAGCGTCAGGAGGGAGGCAAAGAGGCGCTTCATGGGTGTGCTTCCTTCTGCGGGTTAGAGGGACCAGCCCAGCGACGCGCTGAAGGCGACGCCGGGTTTGTACGTCTGCACGTCCACCGACTCCTGACGGAGGGTGACGCTCGAGTTGAGGAGGTTGGCCGCGGTGAGCTTGAGCTGCGCCGAGCCGAGCTGCTGGGTCAGCGAGATGTCCACGCGGTGGAAGGGCACTTCGTAGATGTCCGGCAGGCCCTGGACGCCCACTTCGCTGATGCGGCGGCCGTACACGTTGTAGAGGACGGTCAGCTCCGTGCCGCTTTCGGGGCGCGAGTAACCGACGTTGAGGTTGATGACGTACGGGGACTGGCCCTGGAGGGGGCGGTTCCGGTTCGTCTGCGCGCCCACCACGTTGGGGTCACCCAGGTCCACGTCGGACTGGATGAGCGTGAGGTTGGCGCCCACGCGCACGGCCTTCAGCGTCTCCGTGAGACGGGCCAGCGACGCGCGCGCCTCCAGCTCCAGGCCGTAGGTGTTGGCACCCGCGGCGTTCTCGAAGCTGAGGTCCCCCGACTCGGGGTTGCGGATGACGCGCTCGATGGGGTCCTGGAAGCGCTTGTAGAAGGCGCTGGCGGCCAGGACTTCGTTCTCACCCGCGAACCACTCGACGCGCGCGTCGATGTTGTGGATGCGCGTCTGGAGCAGGTCCGGGTTGCCGGACACGTTCCGGCGGCGCACGAAGTCGAAGTAGATGAACGGCGCCAGCTCGCGGAAGGTGGGCCGCGCCAGCGTGTAGCTGTAGCCGGCGCGCACATTCACGGTGGGCGTCAGCGCGTAGATGGCGTTGAAGGCCGGCAGCAGGTTCATGTACTCGGCGCGGTTCTCCGTGCCGGAGGCGCCGGTGAACGGGTCCTTCAGCGTGAGCTGCTGGGTGGAGGACTCCACGCGCAGGCCGCCCACCAGGCGGAGGGCGTCTGTCGGCTGGACGTCCGCGGATGCATAGCCGGCGAAGATGCCCAGGTACGCGTCATAGGCATCGTCCGGCCGGGTGTTCTCGCGCACGCGGATGCCGGTGCCCAGGTTCTCCGGGGCGAAGAGCTGCTCGGGGGGGAGCGTGCGGTCCACCGGCGTGGTGCCCAGCAGGTAGCGGAAGCGGCGCGCACCGAAGTCACGGAAGGATACCTGGGTGAGCCCGCCCACCTTCAGCCGGACGGCGGAGAGGGGAACGGTGACGTTGACGCTGCCGCCTGTGGACGTCTCGCCCAGCTCGGCGAAGAAGCGCTCGCCGCTGTTGGGCTGGTTGGGGAAGGTGGGCGTGCCCGACGGCGCGGAGAGGTTGTCGCTGTAGAGGGTGTCGCGGGTGTCGGGCTCGTCGCGGTCCACGCGGGACAGGTTGGCCTGCCAATCCAGCTCCGCGTCCCCCAGCAGCCCCAGGCGGTGGAAGCCTCGGAGCTGGTTGAAGAAGAGCTGCCGGCTGACGAACTGCAGGCGCGTACTCTCGTAGCTCTCACCACGGACGATGTTGCTGCCGCGCGCGGTGAACGTGCGGGTGTCGGTGCCGCGGGTGTAGAGGCCGAACCAGGTCAGCTCGTTGTCGCGGTCCAACTGGAAGCCGACGCTGCCCAGGCCGCTGAGGCTGGCCGTCTCGAAGCCCTGCGTGCTGCGGGCCGCGTCGCGGGCGTTGAGCGCGCCCGTCTCGTCGCGGTCGACACGGGCGAAGGTGCCCTCCTGCACGCCGTCGCGGTGACCGTAGTTGGCGCTGGCCAGGTAGCCCAGCCGGCTGTTGCCGAAGCGCAGGGTGTCGCCCATGGACACGCCCAGGCCCATGTTGGGCAGCGCGGTGGTGCGGCGCGCCTGCCAGATGTTGGGGAAGCTGCGGTACTGCTGCTCCAGCACGTCGCTGGACTCACCCGACATCCCCAGGCCGCTGTCGCGCGGAATCGCGTTGGGGAGCTGGCGGCTCCCGCTGGGGAAGCCCAGGTTCTCACAGAAGCCGCCCTGGGCCTGGCTGTTGCGCTCGCGGAACGTCGTCTCGGAGTCGCCGGCCAGGCTGATGCGCGGCTTGAGCTCGAACTCGCTCGGGTAGGAGTTGGTTTCGATGAGCAGCGTGCCGCCGGCGAAGGTGCCGGGGAGGTCCGGTGTGTAGCTCTTCACCACGTTGAGGTTGGCGAGCAGGCTGGTGGGGAAGATGTCCAGCGGGACGCTGGGCTCGTCCGGCTCGGTGCTGGGCAGCAGCGCGCCGTTGAGCAGGGTGGTGCTGTAGCGGCCACCCAGGCCGCGCAGCAGCACGTAGCGGCCGTCCACCACCGTGGCGCTCACCACGCGCTTCACCGCGTCGGAGGCGCTGGAGTCCGGCGTGCGCGCGATTTCCTGCGCGCTGATGGCGTCCGACACGGCGGCGGCCTTCTTGCGCTCCTGGAGCAGCGCGCCCTCGGCCCGGCGGTCCGCGCGGGCCTCGACGACGACTTCCTGCACCGCGCCTTCGTCCGCGCCGAGCGCGACGTCCAGCTTCGTCGCCTTGCCCTTCGTCACCACGACGCCGGTGATGCGGCGGCCCTGGTACACGTCATAGAAGACGCGCAGGTCGTACTTCCCGGGCGGCAGCGCGACCCGGTAGAAGCCATCCAGGTCGGTGAGCACCTGCTTCTGGGCGCCCGTCACGACCTTCACGGTGGCCTCGATGAGGCCCTCTCCGTTGGCTTCGTCCGTCACGCGGCCGTAGATGCCGGTGAAGCCCGGGGGCGGCACGGCGGACTCGGCCAGCATCGCCTCGTCGTCGCTCATGCCCTCCATGGACTCATCGGCTGGCGCGGACTGCTGCGCGGTGAGGTCGGCTTCGGTGCCGGGTTGCTGCGCGGTGGGCGCGGTCGTGACGCCCGGCTGTTGCGCGGTGGGCGCGGACTCGGCGCCGGGCTGCGCGGCCGTCGGCGGCGTCACGGTGCCCGGCTGCTGCGCGGTCGGTGCAGGCTCCGTGCCCGGCTGCTGCGTGGAAGGATCATCCGCGGTGGGCGGAGCGGCAATTCCAGACGGCTGCGTCGCGGAGTCACTCGGCAGCGACGGTTGGGTTTCCTCGGATGGGGGAAGAGGTTGCGTGACGGGGTCGACCGCGGGAGCGGGAGCCGAGCCCGAAACGCCGGGCGCCTGTGCGAACACGGGCGTAGCTGTCATGACAAGCGCAGCCAGAATGGCGCGCAAGGGGGCAGTGCGAGACAACACGACACTCCTTGCCGAGGTGCGCGTAGACAACGCGACACGCATGGCATCTGGATGAAGGGGCTGTGACGATTCAGGCGGCGGACCGCAAACTTGGTGTCACGGTCCGCCGCGGCACTGCATCAATCCGCGAGCTTGTCCGGCAGCACGCCGACCGTGATGTCCCCGCCTCGCGCGAGGTCCAGCACGTCCATGGCGGCGCCGTACGGCACATCATCACTGGCGTCGAAGAACACAATCTTGTCCGGGCGCGCGTTGAGCATGCGCTGGAGCCGGGCCACGACCTGGTCGCGGGGCACTTCTTCCCGGTTGATGCGCAGCACGCCAGACTTGTCCACCGTGAGGACCACCGGTGGCTTTGCATCGGGAGGAGGCGGAGGGGCCTCCTGGTCATCGCCCTTGGCGGGCACCGTCATCCACATCTGCTTCGTCATCAGCGGAGTGACGACCATGAAGATGATGAGGAGGACGAGCACGACGTCCACCAGGGGCGTCACGTTCATCGCCGGGCGGATACTGCCCTTTCCGCCTCCGAGGTCGAATGCCATGTCGTGCGCTCCTAGTTCTTCTGCTTGTCGACGACCTGCAGGTTGATGCCGGGGAAGCCCAGCTCCTGCATCGCCTTGAAGAGGCCGCGCACCTCGGAGTAGCGCACGCCCCGGTCGGCCTTGAGCACCACGGGCGAGTCCGGGTCCTTCGCGCGCACGGCCTTCAGCTCGGCCATGAGCGCGTCGCGCTTGAGCTCCTTGCGGTCCAGGAAGAAGGCCCCGGTCGCGGACAGGCTCACCGTGGTGGGTGTCAGCTCCTTGTTCTCCTTGTCCGGGTTCGTCGCCGTGGGCAGCTCCACCGCGGCGCCGGACTCAATCTGGGGCGTGACGACCATGAAGATGATGAGGAGGACGAGCACGACGTCCACCAGGGGCGTCACGTTCATCTCCGGCGTCAGGCTCCTACGCGGGGTGGACATCGCGGGACTCCTTGCGAGCAGCCAGCTCCGGGCCCGTGGCCACCGCGGCGCCGTTGGTGGCCACGGGCTTTTGCGGCCCCAGGTCCTCCAGGTAGTCCATGAACTCGCTCCGCGCGGCGTCCAGGGAGAGCTGGAGCGAATCCGCGCGGGTGGAGAGGAAGTTGAACATCAGCACCGCGGGGATGGCGACGAGCAGACCCAGTGCCGTGACGACGAGCGCCTCGGCGATACCGGCGGACACCGCGCCCAGGCCGCCGGAGCCCTCCTTGGCGATGCCGGAGAAGGCCTCGATGATGCCCACCACCGTGCCGAGCAGACCGACGAAGGGCGCCACCGAGCCGACGGTGGCGAGCACGGACATGCCGCGGCGCACGTCGGCGCTGACGCGCTCGTTGATGCGGACCAGCTCACGGCGCGTGAGCTCCACCGGGCCCAGCTTGCCGGCCGGCACGCGGGACTTCGCGAGGAAGTGCTTCATGCCACCGCCCAGCAGCATGGCCAGGTGGCTGCCCTTGGTGGCCTCCGCCTCCTTCACCAGCGCCTCGTGCTGGTGCTGGGTGAGGAGCGGGCCGGCGCGGGACGCGAATTGCTTGGAGATGGCGCGCGAGCGGAAGAAGACGAAGAGGCGTTCGAAGAACACCGCGAGGGACGCGACGGCGAAGAGGATGAGGGTCCACGCGATGCCCAGCGCGAACACACCCATGTGGTTGTAGATGTCCCTGAGATTGAAATTCATGGCGGGTTGCTCCTGGGGGGCAGGTGCGGGTGAGGCGTTTTCGGCTTACGACTTGAGACGGAACGGAACCTTGAAGATGCGGAACACCGCGGTGGGCTGACCGCCGACGACCGCGGGCTTGAAGCGCCACGTCTTCGCGGCGGCCATGGCCGCGCTGGCGAAGGGCTCGTCGCCGCGCATCACCTTCAGTTGGCTGACGCGGCCATCCACGCCCACCACGCCCTTGAGGATGACCATGCCTTCCAGGCCCTTGGAGCGGGCCTCGGAGGGGTATTCCGGCGTGAGGTTGGAGGACAGGGGCTCCGGCGGCGTGCCGGACTCCGGGAGATTGATGGGCGCGACGCGACCGCCACCCCCGGCGAGCGTGTCACCGCCGGGGACGCCGCCCACCACACCGCCGGGAACGAGCGCGCCGGTGCCACCCACGGCGATGGGCGCGGCGGCCACCGTCTCCGTCGCGGCCTCGGGCGGCTTCTCCAGCGGCACTTCCTCTTTCTCTTATACACATCTCCGAGCCCACGAGACGCTCATGAATATCGTATGCCGTCTTCTGCTTGAAAAAAAAATACGAGAAGCGCTGAACAAAGCCTTTGCTGAAATGCGTGCTGACGGGACTGACGAAACGGTGGCGACAAAGTACTTTGATGTTGATGTTTATAGCTGTTAATCA